>CAZXJC010000029.1:0-3075 GCA_964640885.1 uncultured Pirellulaceae bacterium
AGGTTCAGTGGCCTGGGGTTTGGTTGAGGAAGACGTGCTGCTCTTGTCTGGTGTTTCGGCCGCGGCTGAATCTGGCACATACCCGGGGGGGAAAAGATCCGTATTGTTTGCAGTGACGGGGGCGGCTGGTTTTTTTTTGGATCGCTTCCTGGGGCGTTTTGATTTCTTTTCGGGTTCTGAAGTGCTGGCGTTTGAGGAGGGGTCACTCTTGTCGCTGCTGGAATCTTGTTTGGGTATATCAATGATCTCATTGCAGTGCGGGCAGTAGACCTGGGAAGCTTCCTGTTGCGTGTCAATCTGAAAGACACCGGAACAGAAGGGACATGCGAATGAGATTGAGTTCATTACTCGCCTGCAGTAAGGTCTTTGAATCAAGAGCTTTTGTTATCGTAATCAATCGATGCAATTGGTCCAACGGGTGACCTGTAGAGAAGTGAAGATCGCGGTAACCGACGAAGTAACACGATACCGGTTACATCAATCAGGTTGTCAGGCCGTGCAACTGGACACTTAGTAGTTTCCGTCCAGGAGTTGGGACGGGATGCGATTCTTATTCTGACTAGCCACGGCCTAAGCCGAGAAAGAAACTAAAGTGCTGGATCTGATCAGTAGAAGCGTAATTGACGGGCACCGCAAAGTCGAGTGCCAGCGGTGCGGGACCTAGCATGGGAACGGCTATTCTCAAGCCAAACCCTGGACTGACTCGAAAGCTATCGGCTCGCATTGCGATATTTTCTTCAACCGTACCCAGGTCACAGAAGGCAACTCCCTTGAGCACGTCATCAGCAGTCAGCGGAAACATATATTCGACAGAGGTGATGAATTTGAAATCCCCACCGACGACAACGCTGCCATTGACCGGTGACGCTCCCCGAAAATCAAACCCGCGAATTGTGGAGAAACCTCCGGCAAAAAATCGTTCATAAATCGGTGTGTTGGCTCCCGAAAAGCCAGCTTGCATGATAACTGATAACGTCTGTCGCCCTGATCCATCTGCTCGTTCCTTGAGCAGGAAATGTCGTCGCAAATCAGCTTCGGCTCGTGGATAGCTAAACGATCCGAAAGCTTGCGACAAGGATAATTCGACAAAGTGTCCTTCAGTGGGAAGGAAGGGGACATCTCGCGTATCGTGCGAAAGAGTCAACTCCCCACTGAAAAGTTCGTTGTCACCAAGAACTTCGTCAAGTTGAGCAATACCCGCGACTCGCGGGTTGTGAATGGTCACTTCTTCTGCCCGCAGTCCCAAGCTGAGGGATAAATCGTCTGTGATTCGATAACCAAAGGCGGCGCGGCCACCGAGTCTTTGTTCATACCAGTCGTAATAGCGGCGGTCGTAGTAGAACCCACTTATATTTAAGCTAATATCATGTCCACTCATGGTGGGATCGGGTATGAAGTATGGATCCGTAAACATGAACATGTATCGTTGCAGCAGGTTTCCTGGGATCGCTTCGATGCGAAGTCCTTGTCCCCCGTCACGGAAATCACGGCCGTTGGTCAAGTCTCTGAGGCTTAACGGGATGTCTCGGTAGTTGAAGTTGCGTTCGTTGACCATGATTTGGCCAGTTAAGCCGGCATCCGAATTGACGCCTACACCGAACATAAAACGACCAGTTGTCGTATCCGTTAATTCGACGTCTAAAGGAACGGTATTGATAGGATCTTCGATGACACCAGGAGGATCCAGTTGGCCGGTAACTTCATCGACGACAGGTGCCGTTGCTTGGGTGAGCCTGATTTCGGTTCCATCGCTGGGAACAGGTTCCCTTGCCGCTCCCGTAGCGATCCAACTGGCTTGTTGAACGCCAGTTGAAGCGGAGGGTAACCGGGTCGTGTCACTCGCCGGTTCAGGTGCGCTAACTGTGGGCTGCGTACTGGACGGAAGCATTGTACGAAAATCACTAGAGTTTGTTTGTTTGGCGGTGTTGTTTACTTCTGCCAGGTACTGGCCTGACACCGGTTGTCCTAATCGATAATGCTGGTTTGATCCGGGAGTAGGCAGGTCAGTGAATTTTTTGACAACAGGGATTTGCGTAGGTGCTAGACGATCTTGCTCGGCGGTGCTGTCGGTAACGTGAGCCACAACGGGTGCGGGATTTTGGGAAACAGTAGGGTTACCTGCTGGCGGAGCATAATTTGAAATAGCTGGATTACTCATTCCAGGCATTTGACAACCGAGGGAGGCGACGATCGTGATGAACGCCAGCAACAGGGTTGCCTGTTTGGCGAGCAGGTCTCTCAAAGGTTCGGTGGTCAATTTATGCATCAGCTGAAGCGTGTTTTCCGGGAGTGGATTGGAGTTGGTAGTAGGCATTAAAGGTTGATTTCGGCCGCGTTGGTTCAGGGAGAGGTGCGTTTTTGTTGCTGCATTTCTGGATTCTGGATGATGATTTTTGGCGAAATACCCTGGGTTGGATTGTTCTCAAAGAGTTGAGAGTGTTTTAGACGACGTTCACTTTCACGGATCTCGCGAATGTCAATGACATCACCAGGACGCATCGAAAGTCGATTTAAGACAACGTCCTGACGAGTATGATCTGGATCTCCGGCAATGTGGATATTGATTTTTCCAACGCGGAACTGCTCCCCTTCCTGGATTTCGTAGGAGAGGTCGAGTTCTCCGGGTTCTTCCCGGAATCGTGGATCTGCCTTGATAGCTGCGTAGATGAATCCCTGGCTCCCGTACAGATTTCTCAGTAAGGCAACGTCGGTTTTCATTTTGTCCAGGTTGAAATAGTCACCAGGGGTTAATTTGAGTTTCTCTTGAATGCGTTCTTTATTGAAAATAGTGTTGCCTACGATCGAAAGGTCTCGCACGACATAGCGAGGACCTTCATCGATGATGAAGTTAATGGTTAGCCAGCGTCCTGAATCGTCATAGATTAATTCCCGAGCGATGCGAGCCTGGAAGTACCCCAGGTTGCGGTAGTAGGCAGTAAGACGCTGAAGATCTTCCTCGATGACATCACGGCTAACATTGCCTCCGAAAAAGTACCGCAAGTATCCAGGCTTGGATTTTACTTGTGTCTTGAGTCTTCCATTAGAGACAAGGTCCGGGTTGTTTCCTATGAAATT
>CAZXJC010000030.1:0-6773 GCA_964640885.1 uncultured Pirellulaceae bacterium
GGATACTTACCAAAGAGCAGTTGTCCGTCAACTTGCAACGTCTCAAATGGCAAATACCAGAGAAACCCATCGGGGACAATAATCAGCCTCTTTACTCCAGCCCACAAGTTCCCAGGAGCTTCTTGAAATAGTTGTCCACTAAGCTTCGTCATCGGTTCTTTCCAGGATTCACCGATCACCGTGCTAAAATCGACCGCAGCGTCTTTCTCAATGTTACCAATCTCACGCAACCCATTTTTCAATTCAGATTGCACCTTTCTGGTTGACTCGATCATCCAGTGATCAAAATGAGTCTTCCGCAAAGCAAAGACATGAATTACCTTTGGCGTCACATAAAAGCTCAAGGCCAATTCATCTGCCGCCAGGTTTTCCTGGAGATCATTGACATCACATACGGGTAAGAAAGTCGCCTCGGTCACATGTGGCTTTAATGCCATCTCGTGCAACATCACCTCCTGAACGGCACTCAACTCATTCAGGCGTTTTAACAACTCAAGTTGTTCACGACCCGCATCATCTTCTCCCGGAATCAAAGGCAACTTATTTAGTTGGCCTCGAATCGCCCGGGCATCGATAGAATGCGCAACAAATTTCGGATACTTTGCTTCCAGCACTTTTCGTTGAGCCCAAACCTCTTCCGACAGGGCATCTTGAGGAGCCTCCATGGTCCAGCGCAAGGCCTGCAAGCGACCTCCCAACTTCAAGCTACTGGTAAAGCGATGTCGCCGAATCTGATCTACCACTTCAAATGCTCGCTCCAGTTCCTTCCGTTGAAGCAATATTTGAAACCAGTGCTGTAATTGCAGTTCGTGGGGTGTCATCAAGTAATTCAATGAATCACACGGTTGCAATAGCCAGTCTTTTTCTGTGGGATCCTTGAGAGTGGCCGCGTAAAGGTCGCTTACTACCCCATCCGTCCTTGCTCCTGTAACCCCAATCGCGTCAGCTAATTTCCGTTGCAACAAGCGAGTAGATGCTTTCTGTTGATGGGCTAACGCCCGAGCCAGGAATTTTTGTCCCGCGAGCAGATTGGCCTGCTGAAACTGAAGCAACGCAGTCGTATAAAAAATTCGAGCACCGAGATTCCCTCGACCCATCTCCCGACGCCCTATCGCTTGCTGCGCCCTTTTTATATTGAGGTTCGCATCAGCAACATTACCAACAATCGAATAGTTCTCAGCTGCCGCTACGTAAAGTGCAGCCTCCAGCATTCGTGAAGTGGTTCGGGACCACTGGGCAGCCAGCGGCAAGGGAGCATACAATCCCTGCTTGCCACCAGCTAAATGTGACTTCAACCCCCATCTCAGCGCTTCTTCCACGATATCATATTGCTCAAAAACACCGGCTGATATCGACGCTTCCAGGAAGAACGCGCCCGCTTCATCGTACTTGTTTTGCTCCAGAGCCAGGTTCCCCAGTTCCAATAAGGCTATCGGCGTCAATTCATGATCGAAACGACCCGACATCACCAGGGACCGTTGCAACATCGTAATTGCTTCTTTTTCCTTACCAACTGATGCCAGTACGATTCCCAGTTGAAGATCAATCCATGACTGAGTCCAGTGATTAGGCAAAGCCGGACGACGGCTCAGGGCATCATGCAACTGGACGGTCAACGGCGAATACTGACAAACTGGCCCCATGATTTCCCGGCGGCGACGCAAGGCAATCGCTGTACAACGAGCGATCTCTTTGGCATCAATTGGAAAGAGTTGTTGCCCGGCAACGACACCTGTCTGTTTACCAATCTGAAGCGTCCGAAACAAACCCTGTGTAATGGAAACCGTATCGGGTACATGACCCATCAGTGTTTGTCGCCGACTTGTCCCCCAGGTGATCGGACGCCGAAGTGTCCGTCGCGAGGGTTCTATCACTGCCGGAAAATCAACTTGCCGCATCCAGTTTTGATGCACCAGAAACAGCCTGAGCGCGTTTTCATATTGTTCCAAGGCCAACTGGACTTCGCCCATCCGATACATACATTCACCCATCATGGTGAAATAACAGATCGAATCAATCCAACGGCCTTCGGTGCTGCGAATGCCAGAACGAGCCGCTGAACGAAAGGCCCGGGCACCCCGTTCAAAGTCTCCATCATAGAGAAACGAGAAAGACAAAAAGTAATCCCGCTTAGGTACCGTGGCAGACTCTGGCTGGGCCTCGCTGGACGATACGGTCACCACCAGCAGTATTGCCAGGACCAGCATGCCACAAAGCAAGCGTTTGCAAACCAATAACCGAGTCGATTGACGGATGCCAAAAACAACTTCAGGCCTCATCAACTGCATGATCTCGCTACCTCCCCGTAATCAAAACGGGATCCACGACTGCTAGCAAAACATAAGACAAACACCGTCTATTTCTCTGCTGCCTGCTCTCATCATAGCCCAAGTGACAAAAAACCGGGAGTTATATCTTCTTTTCCCACAATTCCCGGGAAAAACAGTCAACGTTTAGTCATTTCGCGTCGATTGACCAAGTACTGATTTTTCCGGTTAGGCAAACTATCAGGACAGTTCTCTGCACTTCAGCTAAGGATCATCACACGATGAAAACACGAACCATTCTCTGTGGTTTAGGTTTGGGTTTCCTCGCAGCACTGAGTGGCTGCCAGTCACATCTTGGTGGCCAAACGTTGCCCAGTCCCTACTATGTTCATGATGATGTGCAGTACCATGCACCCGCCCCTTCAGAAATGAAGTTAACGCGTGAAGCAGCGGTCATGAAAGAATATAATGCTCAACGAGAGCTAGACCGACGCTAATAGCAATCGCCGTCGCTTGCAAAAAAGTCGCTCTCCAAGCAGCCTTACTGCGCCTGGGTTTCCAATATCTGGTGCAAGTGGAAATGATATTTCCCCAGTTTGCCCCCGTAGTTTCCTGCCGTAATACGGACAATATCTTCGGCGGCAATTGCCTGCATCGCTTTCACCATGGCGCTAGCAACCGCATTTTCATCAACTCCATCGACTACGATTTCGTAAGCGCAATTAGCCTCGGGGTGGAGCTTACACTCAACACGGCCGCGTAGTGAGGGACAATAGGCCTCTGCCGTGGAAGCCACCAGTTGCTTATATTTTGAGCCAACTTTGCTGCCACTCCTTGCCACGCCACCTGGAAAGGGAGTGATAATTCCGGGCATCTCCTGCAGGGCTTCTGCCCCGCGACGTGCTGCTGCCAGGCCAGTCGTTTTGCTGGTCGACTGCAGAATAATATTCCCACCAGCAATTCCAGCGGCCACTCCAACCGATTCCTCGACGAGAAATTCACCATCCATTACGGGAATGCGCCAGAATCTTGTCTCACCAACCTGCTTGCTTTTCTGATACCCGTCTCCAAAAAACCTGAGGTTTTTCCCCAATGGAACTTTCTCCTCGGTTTCTCCAGAACCATCAAAGGCGGCCGTCGATGGGCACGTCATGACACACTGGCCAACACGATTGATAACTGCCTTGGTAAGCGACTCAACCGAACTGCCAAACATCAGCAAGGCGGCTCCCGGCCTGCCATCGGGAGTCTCTTCGGCCGCGATCAGTTGCTCAACTCCCGTCTCAGCGTCACAGGCAATTACCGATGCGCTGTAGCCGGTTACTTCCTGAATCGCAGCAGCCAGCCAAAAGCTGTCGTCTGCAGTAATCACCAACCGCACGAAGTACATCTTGAAGGCTTCTGCAAAAGTGTCTTCAATTTCAGTAGAGCCGATTTTCACCTGGTTTTCCCTTCACCGTAAACAAGCAGGAGCTGTAAAATCCGCCCGCTGCTGAGAACATCATGACGCCCGACGTTCTAATTGCCAAGTCTTACCGCCGGAAAACTGCCAACATATCCACCTCATTACCTGATTCATCCATATCATTGCAGCTATGAATCACCGGAGGCCTGATCTCATACTTGATTCGCGGTTGCCGATCTCGATTTTGAACGCGATAATAATGGTTTAAGGATTTAACAGCTAGTTCTGCTTTTTGATATCTGAGGCTTTGGCGGCAATGGCCGAACAATTTGATCCATACCGCAAGTGGCTTGGCATTCCTAGCCAGGATCAACCACCAAATCACTACCAGTTGCTGGGGATCCCTGCGCTGGAAAACGATCCTGATGTCATTGAAAATGCTGCCAATCGCCAAATGGCTCACGTCCGAACTTTTCAAAATGGTAAGCACAGCAAAGTCTCGCAACAGATTCTCAATGAACTCTCGGCAGCCAAACGCTGCTTGCTTGTCCCCGAAAAAAAGACGGATTACGACGCAGAACTAAAACACCAGCTCACTCCTGCCCAACCAAGCACCTCGACCCCTCAGAAACAGCTCCCTCCCAGTCCCTCGGTCCAACAAGCTCCACCGCCGCCCAGTCAGCCGCCCAGTCAGCCGACCAGTGACCCGGTCCAGGTCCGCAGTCGACGATCATCGGCGGCCCGCCGACACCGTCGCAAACAGCGTAAGTCTTCGGCCATTCCGATGCTGCTTGGAATCATTGTCACAGCCATCGTGATTGGCCTCGTCATCCTGGCCACTAATCGTAAAAACATGAAAGCATCCAAAAATAACAAGCCATCCCAGGGGCAAACTGCTCAACTAGTTTCTCCAGGAAAAACCATCGACAACTCGCTGATTTCATCCGCGTAGCACGAAATCGCCCCCCTCTTCAGGAGCGCTCGACGTGAAAGTTCTAGTGACCGATTATGCCTGGCCTGACCTGGAAATCGAACGGGAGATTCTTGGCGCAGCCAATATTGAACTCATCGTATCAAGTTCTCCGGAAACCGAGTCATTGATCGAACTGGCAAACGGGGTGGATGGCATCTTGACCTGCTGGGCACCCGTTCCGAAGTCAGTGATCGAAACAGCCACGCAATGTCGAATCGTGGCTCGCATGGGCATTGGCCTGGATAATATTGATGTACAGGCCTGCACGGATCGAAAAATCATCGTTACTAATGTGCCCGACTATTGTTCTCATGAAGTTGCCGAACATGCGCTGGCCCTGCTGATGGCCATGGCTCGTAATGTCACTTTCTTTCATCAGCAAACCAAATCCGGCAACTACCAGTTACAACCGGTCACGCCGCTACAACGCATCTGGGGTAAAACACTCGGCATCATTGGCTGGGGTTCGATTGGACAGCAAGTTGCCCGACAGGCCCAGGGACTTGGACTGGAGGTCCTGGTAACCCGCCGCAACATGGATCAATCGACTGAAGACTTTCCACTGCTACCGCTTGATGATTTACTGGCCAGTAGCGACTTCGTAACGTTGCATCTTCCTTACAATGAGCATACCCACCACCTGCTCAGCCAGCAGCGAATTGCCCTGATGAAGCCAACTGCCTTTCTCATCAATACGTCACGGGGCGGCCTGATCGATCATGATGCTCTGCTGGTCGCCCTCCAATCTGGCCAACTCGCAGGGGCGGCGCTAGACGTGTATGACCCGGAGCCGCCTGATCTTAGCCAGCCACTGTTCCAGCTTCCTCAGGTCATTGCCACACCACACGCCGCCTTTTACTCGCAAGAAGCTGTTCTTGAACTGCGCAACTGCGCGAGTCAGCAAATCGTCGACTGCCTGACGGGTCAGCGACCAGACCACGTGGTTAATCCCGAAGTTCTGGCTGACTAGTCTCAACCTGCGGCAGCAGGGTTAATGACCTTTTTCTTGAGTTGATCAATCAGCACGGCAACCAGAATCAGGGCACCGTAGATCACCATTTGCCGATAGGAGTCGACGCCGGCCATATTGAGACCATTTTGAATCACACCCAGGATCAATGCTCCCACAAAAGTACCAAACATCTTCCCTTCACCACCCATCAGGCTCGTACCACCGACGACAACTGCAGCGATCACCTGCAGTTCATAGAATTCACCTGCCTTGGGACGACCGGTTCCAAAATGAGAAGCATCCAGGACACCTGCCAAACCGGCTGCTAAACCGCAAATCGCATAGACAGCGATAATAACAGCAACAACGGGAACTCCCGACAGGCGAGCAGCTGTTTGGTTTCCACCCACGGCATAAACGTAACGTCCAAATGACGTGTGGCTCATCACCACGTGGGCCACGATAAACAAGAGCACCATGATCACGATTTGGCTGGGAATTCCCAGGATCGAAGCAGCATAGAGAACATCGATCGACTCGGCTTCGATCTTGAGGGCATCGGCGCCACCAGCCAGAATATACGACGCACCGCGGGCCACCATCATCAAGCCAAGCGTTGCCACGAACGGCGGCACTTTGAAAGCGGTAATCATGACCCCCGCAAAAACACCGCAGAGTGCACAGACAAGCATCGCAATCAAGAATGCCAGCATGACTGACAATCCACTCGCCTGGGCAGCACCCAGGAATTCTTGAATACAGACGGAGCTGACCACTGCGGCCAGGGCCATTAAACTTCCCACTGACAAATCGATTCCCGCTGTAATGATCACCAGCGTCATGCCGATAGCCATGATCGCAACCGGGGCATTTTGATTGAGAATACTGATCAGGTTTTGTCGGGTAAGAAACGTCGGCCAACGGTAGCTGGGAGGCCTCACCACCTTGACATTTTTTAGCGTCGGATATTTAGCAGCCATGGTCTGCCGCATTTCACTGCTAAAAATTTTCCACTTAGAAGAAAAATTGTGCGTGGCAATCAGGTCGACCTCTACCGACTCGGATCCAAGCTTCTCCATTCGTTGGCGAACGCTGCGAGGATCACCAAGTTCTGTCCCGACAACGGTTGCCCCGAGATCTGTCAGCTCCTGTTCAAGAGCGCTGGCGAACTCCTTA
>CAZXJC010000031.1:0-3064 GCA_964640885.1 uncultured Pirellulaceae bacterium
CGTGGAGAATTGCATGACATTGCTACGTCGTTGCCGGGCGTTCGTTTTTGTGAAACGATTCCCCGCCTGGCATCGGTTGCTGACAAGCTGGCGCTAGTGCGCAGTTATTCGCACGATAGTAATGACCATTTAATGAGCCAGGCCTATACGCTCTCCGGACACAAGGTCGGCCGCAATGAATTATTCACGGAACCTAACATCGGTTCTGTTGTTTCCCGATTGCAAGGTTCACGAGCAGGGTTGCCGGGTTACATCGCGGTACCGGGAATTACACGACCAGGGCCGCCTCCTCACAACTTGTTTGTCGGTGGCTGGTTGGGACAGCAGTATGTTCCCTATTGCCTGGGTGGTTTGCCAACTGAACCGGATTTCACGGTAGGTGAGAAACTTGACAATCCATCGCCTCAGATCAAGGAACAATTAACCCCACGGTCCCTTTCACTTACCAATGAGGTTCCGCTGGCTCGATTGAATCGGCGAGCCCGCTTGCGACAGCAATTCGACCAGGCCTTGAGACAATTGGAAAACCAGGGTGAATTAGTATCGCTGGAGAGTAAGTACCGGGATGCGCTTCAATTACTTAATACGCCGAAAATTCGGACCGCTTTCGAAGTTAGCGAGGAAACAGATCAGTTGCGGGATGCATATGGTCGCACCAAGATTGGCGGCCGTTGCCTGATGGCTCGTCGCCTGGTGGAAGCGGGTGCCCGCTTCGTAATGGTCGATTATGGTTATGATTCTGACTATGGCAACATCTGGGATAATCACAATGCAGAGTCTCAGAATCATCCGCCTATTCAGAAGATGTGCAAACGGGGTTATCACCTGGCCGGTATGGATCGCGCCTTTGCTGCGTTGCTCTCCGACCTGGAAACACGCGGTATGCTGGAACGGACGATGGTAGTTTTCCTGACGGAATTCGGCCGTACCCCCAAGATTAATCCGCGGGGCGGACGCGATCACTGGGGTGCAGCGGGCTCCATCTTCTTTGCAGGTGGTGGGGTACAAGGCGGGCAGGTCATCGGGGAGACTGATCATCATGCGGCCGAGCCGCTGACGCGACCCATTTCGCCTGCGGATGTAGCGGCCACCATGTATGCCGGGTTGGGTATTAACCCTCGTGGCCTGGTGGAAGATATTCTGCAGCGGCCCCGATTAATTCTTGAGCAGGGTCGACCGATTGCCGAGTTGTTTTGATACAATTTCCAGTGGTAGCAATCGAATCTGTCTGTTTCTGGTAAGGATGTTAGTATCGAGTGTCCGGACAACAAGGTAACTTTTCAACCCAGCCGTTCGTGGTTCATGACCGAACCTATCAGCCTCCAGCAAGTCCGCTAGCGGTTATCTGTGTCGATGGCTGTGCTGACGAGTACTTGAGCGAATCGTTGCTGGCCGGTTGCATGCCTCGATTGGCTGACATGATAAGTGGTGGGTATCGAGGCCTGGTCCGTGGTGCCCTGCCCTCGTTTACCAACGTCAATAATGCTTGTATCGTCACCGGGGTCTCTCCGGCGGTCACTGGAATCTCTGGTAACTTCTTCCTTGATCCGGAGTCGGGTGAAGAAGTCATGATGAACTCGGCCCGTTTCTTGAGATGTGAGACCCTGCTCGCTGCCGCTGCTACGCAGGGGCGCAAAGTGGCCATGGTAACGGCCAAGGAAAAACTGAGAGATATTTTATCTAGTGGTTTGACGGGCATAGCTTTTTCTTCAGAGAAAGCCGACCAGGCCGTCCAGGAAACCCATGGTATTGAAAATGTACCAGCGATCGTCGGACAGCCCGTGCCCGAGATCTATAGTGCCGACGCCAGTCTCTTTGTGTTGCAGGCTGGTGTGGCATTGGTCGAACAGCAACTCGCAGATTTTCTCTACCTCTCCTTGACGGACTATATGCAACATAAATTTGCACCTCACGAACAGGCCTCGTTAGATTTCTACGCGGCCATCGATGAACAGATTGGCCGCCTGCTTGACCTGGATTGCGTGCTCGGGATTACCGCAGACCATGGTATGAATGCCAAGAATGACGTGGCCGGTAGCCCCCAGGTGATTTACTTGGAAACCGTTTTGAAAGAACAGTTTGGTGATGGCATTAAGGTGATTTGTCCCATCACCGATCCTTATGTGGTTCACCATGGAGCGCTCGGTTCACTGGTAATGGTCCATTTAGAGGATTCCGGTCGCCAGGACGAAATTACGCAATGGCGCTGGAGGTTGCCGGGTGTTAGCGAAGTCTATGACCGACAACTGTCTGCCTTGAAACTGGAATTGCCAGCGGATCGCATTGGTGATCTGACGGTTCTGGCCGGTCGCAACTGGGTCTTGGGCCGCACACCAGAAGATCACGATTTAAGCAATCTACAGTCGGGCTTGCGATCCCATGGTGGGCGTTACGAGGAGATGGTCCCGATGGTCCTGTCGCGACCACTTAACGCTGCCTATCGTCAGTTGGCGGAGGGCGACCCTCGAAATTACGATATCTTTGATTTTACCTGCAATGGAAGTGAGTGATGAATTCCAGCGAGTTGCCAGCCTTAACCGGAGACTTGCCCAGCTATATTGCTGGAGTACCGGTCGAATCTTCCGACGTGGTCGAGGTGTTTGATCCTTATTCCAACCAACGTGTGGGGAGCGTTGCCAATGTTACGCCGGCTCAGTTAGAGCAGGCCATCGTGGCAGCTGACGTGGGGAACCCTGCCCTGACTCGGTATGATCGTCAGCAGATTCTTGAAAAAGCTCGCCAGCTGCTGGCCAGCCGCGCTGAAGAATTCGCCCAGTTGATTCGCTGGGAAGCGGGACTCTGCATGCGAGAAACCCGCTATGAAGTCGGCCGTGCTCAAGATGTCTTGCAGTTTTCGGCCATGGAAGCATTGCGGGACGATGGCCAAATCTTCTCCTGCGATCTCACTGCACACGGTAAGCAACGTAAGATATTTACGGTCAGGGAGCCATTGCAACTGGTTGCTGCGATTACACAATTTAATCACCCCTTGAATCAAGATGTCCATAAGCTGGGCCCGGCCCTGGCTGCGAGAGCCACGGTAATACTTAAGCCTTCTGAGCAA
>CAZXJC010000032.1:0-5237 GCA_964640885.1 uncultured Pirellulaceae bacterium
GTCCTGCTTTGACGATTTCTTCGTGTTCTTCGCCAACGGAGTCTCAGCTTCTGTCGGATTGTTTGGAGGCAAGAACTTAATGGCGATCAAGCCGAGACAGGCACCGATGGTTAGTACGCTCGTTATGATGGCGGCTTGAGACCATTTACTGTTACCAGCAGACGACCGTTTTTGTACTGGTGGTGCAATCTCTTGAATCGGATCAGCCCTAGAAGCAGATTCGACGGCTGCTTGCGCTAAGGAGGAGTCAGCCGTCTTGGCGACAACGGCAGGTGGCGGAGTGGCGACGGGTTGGATAGCGTTTTCAGCAACAGCTTCCAGGATCGAAGCAGATAGATCTGGTGGGGACTGGCCGCCGAGGATTTCTTCCAGACAGGCATCAAGAATTGGATCGTGTGGTGCAGGCTTCATGACATCTTGCCTTCGATGCAGGTCTTGAGTTGTTTCTTGGCACGCTGCATCAGGTTCTTAGCTCCATGTTCCGTGATTTCCAGCGAAGCGGCAATTTGAGCGCGAGGGATGCGCTCTCGAAATCGCATTTCCAAGGCACCACGAGCTCGCTTGGAAAGTGCTTCTAAACATTCACGTAACCTGTCCAATAGTTCTTCACCATTATCAGTTGTCACCCAGCGATTCCAGGTAGTTTCCACTTCCTCAACATTTTCCACCAACATCACGCGTTTATCGCGACGCTTGGCAGAGATCAACAAGTTGTATGCAACTCGTCGCAAATAGGCTGCTGTGGCCGCCGGGTTGTAGTCGTCAAATGGCTTGGTAAGTACTTTTAGGAACGTCTCCTGAGTAAAATCGTCAGCCTGCTGTGAGTCACAGCCAAGAGCACGTAAGTAGCGCCAAACGCCCGCTTGATGCTCCTTGACGATCTGGGCCGGATCAAAGCCGGTTGCCTTTGAGGTGGGAACGGTTTTCATGCCTGCCCAATACCAGGAAACTACTATCAGTAAAGTAACTTAGGAGCCAGAAAGTACTCACGAAACGGAAAAAACATGCAGTTCTTTCGGTACGTGATAATAGTTTAACGAGCGTCTAAATAAAGGCCAAACTGCTGCTGCCCAACTGCCCCCGTGACGATTGCCTGGAGATTGCTTGAAAATAGCCATAAATCGGTAAAAAAGGGGCCGGGATTAACGTCCCGGCCCCTTGCTGATCCTGCTCTAATTTCCAGTGACACGATCATTGTCACTTAGGTTCTTTAAACTCCCAACGTGTGGGCGATTAAGAGAACAGTTCTTTGATTACCTTGCCACCGTTGGCAATCTTCATCGGTCGCCCACTGCGACTGGTAAAGGTTGTCTGCAGTGAGATTCCTAAACCCTTGCAGACAGATGCCATGACATCTTGTGACGTGTAAGGCTCGGTTTCGACGCGTGTGCCATCATCGTTCGTGGCACCGATAGCGAGTCCACCTTTCAAGCCACCACCACCGACGACGACGCTCCAAGAGCGTGCCCAGTGATCACGGCCCGCGTTTCCGTTAATCCGCGGTGTACGGCCAAATTCACCCATCCAGATAATGGCAGTGTCTTCCAGCAAGCCCCGTTCTTCCAGGTCCTGCACAAGAGCGCTCATGGCCTTATCCATTTCGGGTAATTTGTTGTCAGCGAGCGTGGTATGGATATTCTGGTGGTTATCCCATCCACCTAATCCAACCTCGATAAACGGAACACCCTGCTCCACGAGACGTCGTGCCATCAAGCAGCCTCGACCGAAGTTGGTAGCGCCATAGCGTTCCTTGACTTCTTCCGGTTCACTGGCCACTTTGAAGGCATCCATCTGTTTGCTGGTCATCAAGTTCAGCGTTTTCTTGAGGATCTTCTGGTGGTCACTGGCTGCTGAGCCACGATTTTGACCGATGAATCCTTTCTCGATCAAATCGAGAGCATACATGCGTTGCATCAGTCGGTCATCATCCAGCCCCATTTTCAGGTTGCGAACCTGGCCGTTACTGTTGACGGAGAAGGGAGCCCAGGCCATTCCCAGGAAACCGGGCCCAATGGATCCACCACCAACCGATACGAAGGGAGGAATTTCCAATTCTTCGCGCTGGTGCATTAACTGGTGTGATAAAACCGCCCCATAACTGGGGTGTTCAATATTAGGATTGGGTACGTAGCCAGTATGCATATAGTAGCGGCCTCGCCCATGGTCGGCTTCCCGCGTACTCATCGATCGAATGACCGACATGTGGTGCATTTGCTTGGCAAATAGAGGCATGTGTTCAGTGATTTGGGCGTTACCAGAAGTTGCGATCGGACGGAACGGTCCACCAGTTGGCGCACCAGGTTTCAAGTCCCAAATGTCAATGGTTGCCGGACCACCACCCATCCAGAGCAGAATGGCTGACTTGCGACGCTTTTTTAAGTCGTCTGCGTTAGCCAGTACTGTTTGTCCCATCGAGAGGGCTGGAACTGCCATGGCTGAAGCACCGGATAAATGCCTCATGAAATGACGTCGCGTCATACCTTTAGGAGTCTTTAAGCTTGTCATGTATCTTCTTCTCCTACAGAACAGTGTGCCTCGTAAGGCGGAAAGCGGATCTGTCTAATAAAGGAATACGGGTTAGTGATTAAGGATGAATTCGTTGCTATTGAGGACTGCCCACCAGATGTCTTGAAGAGCGCCTGCTACGTCACGTTTGCGAGCCAATAACAGTTGATTCGCAACGTCGATTTCTTTCTTTGTTGGTCGACGAGCCAAAGCGGTCATGAACAGAAAATTGATTTTCTGTACTGAACGCGTTTGGTCCTCAGCCACGGTCGTTAAGAAACTGCCCTTGTCCTTGGATGTTGCCCGTTTGATCAGGTCACCATTAAACATCATCAAGGCCTGGGGAATGGTTCCGTTAAAAGTTGTTGTTTCTTCTCCATCATCGGTTCCAAAGGCAACCACAAATTGCTTTAACCATTCACCTTTGGCCTTTTCTTGTGCAGCATAATCACCGCGAGTCTTATGGGCAGCCGTAGCTACGACGAGTGATTCATATAATTCCTCGGCCCGCATTTGTCGCAGATAGAAATGACTGAACTTGGGTGTTTCGCCTAAGAGTGGATCATCGACCTTGGCGTTACTTGAATTGGTGCGACTCGAAAGTGCGTACGGTTGACTCAAGGCGATCCAGCCAATCAAGGGCTTCAGGTCAAAGTTCTTCTTTCGTACTTGCGAAGCCAGGTAATCAAGCAAAACAGGATGCGTAGCTGGATTGTGAGGTCCCATATCGTCCAGCGGCTTCGTGAACCCGTAGCCCATGAAGTGGGCCCACATCCGGTTGACGATCGTTTTCTCCAGGTATTCCGAGGAAATGATCAGCTTTCCGAGTTCCGTCCGACGAACCACGTCTTCGACGTATCCGCTACGGCCAATTCCAGTGCCGTCCACGAAAACCGGATAGGCTACCTTGGTCAGACCGTTACGTAATTCATAGTAAATGTCGGCTTCTTCAGCATCTCCAGTGCGACCTTCGCCAGCGAAATCTTCATCGATCAATTCCGCTCCAGAGACGGTACGCGTACCAGGTACAAACCGGCGGAGAGCACGTGTCTGTCGAAAAAATGCATTCATCTCCCAAAACTTCTGTTGCTTCCATTCGTTGAACGGGTGGTTGTGACATTGAGTGCACTGCACCTGGAGTCCCAGGAAAACCTTGGCAGTTTCAGCCGTGGCTCGTGACCCCTTCTCGTCATTGACCTTCATCGTGAGGAAATTAACCGCTCCGTTGAAATTTTCAGCGCCAGGTGAATTATGGCCAGTTGCCGTGACTAATTCGTACACGATCCTGTCGTAGTACTTGTTGCGAGCAAATGAATCTCGCAAATACTTTTGCAGACCTTCTCGATTTGTCAGGCTGTCGCGTTCCGTTCCGCCACTACGACCAATCAAGACGTTGGTCCAAATCGTGGTCCAGTTTCTAGCGTATTCCTCGGTATAACTTTCGTCGTAGAGCAATTTGGCAACGAGTTTTGTTCGTTTGTCCGGATCTTTATCTGCCAGGAAAGCATTCAATTCATCAACCGTCGGAATGCGACCGAGAACATCTAAGTGCAAGCGACGACACCATTCTCCATCGGTAGCCGCTACAGATGGCGTGATCTTGTACTCTTTCCAAACTTGTCGAACTTCTTCGTTGATCCTGCGAACTTCAGGAATGGCGCTTTCCGCAATTGAATAAACGGCCGTTTGTTGTCTCGATGTTTCCTGAGCTGCCAGTAAGCCACTAGCTAATGTCATCAAGGTCCAGCACGTTAGCATGCAACCAGTCAATAAGTAGCGATCTTGACGACCGACAATCCATTTGCTTCGACAGTTTGTCATATAGGTGTTCCTTGCTTTCTTGATGCAAACGTCTCTGTATGAAATAACCCTTGCTTCTGTCAGATTACCGGGTCCCCGGAGCGGGTTCCCCATCATTTCAGCCTGCACTAACAGAAGAAGTGCGCATCCCTTGGAAAAGTACTCTTGGAAACAGAAGATTCACCGTAATTTCAGCGAAAAATCAACAACCGGGAGGTCTCCGCAAACATCTGCAATTAAAGACTATTTTAACAGATTTCTTACCGACGAGAACCAGAAGGGCCCCCGCCTAAGTGTATAAATTTGCTGCAAGTGCATCAAAATAATACAGTTAAAACAAAACAGTCGCGCGGGAGCTGCCGGTTTCCGGCAGCTCCGACGCGACTATCAAAGGAGGTTTGACCCTCCCTGGCACTCTTCTCTGTTGAGTTGCCTTTCTCACTGGTGTTCTCGAAACGGACTTGCCTCAGTTGTCCGAACTAACCGGGAAAATGCTTGTTTTTAGCACTCTCCAGCAACTTTTCCGTCTTGAGTGTTCCGTCTCAGTCTGGTGGGTTGCTGCTCCTTCTCGCTGGTTCCGACCCCATTTTGGCCTACTTCTCTGTTCCGGCCCCGCGGTGATCTCCGTTCCGAAGGAGATACCGCTTTACGAGAACAACCTTCTAATTAGCAACTGTTATGCCAGAACGGAATTAAACCCTTTTCATAAGGCTGCTTGCCAAGTGGTACCCCCATCTGGAGAGGGGTTAAGCGGATTCTTTTAAGGCTTGTTGGAACAGTCGTTGGAATAAAGGACACCGTTTAAGCAGTTCAGCGGGAGTATCTTCATCGACGAGTTTTCCGGCCTCCATGACAACGACTCGGTCGGCCAAGTGAAGCGAACTCGATCGATGGGTAATCAAAATAGTAGTGCGACCCTCAGTGAACTGTTC
>CAZXJC010000033.1:0-3083 GCA_964640885.1 uncultured Pirellulaceae bacterium
ACGCTACCACCGAGGTCGCACAAGATGCCGACATCGTCATCGTCAATACCTGTGGATTCATCGAACCCGCCAAGGAGGAGTCCATCGAGACGATCCTCGAGGCGAGCCGACTGAAGCAGGAGGGACGATGCCGTGGCGTCATCGTCACGGGATGTCTATCGACGCGATACGAAACGGAGATGAAGAGCGACTTGGCCGCCGAGGCGGACGCCATCCTCACGCTGAGCGAAGAGCGGGATATCGTTCGTCACGCCGATCGTCTGCTGGGTCGACAACGTGGCCAGTATCACGACGATCCCCCGCGAACCAGTCTCACCGCCCGGCACTGGGCCTACTTGCGAATCTCGGACGGGTGCGATCACAAGTGCGCGTTCTGTGCGATTCCCACCATCCGAGGTCGTCATGTGAGCGAACCGATGGAGGAGCTGGTTGCCGAGGCCTGGCGACTGGCCGCGACCGGTGTGCGCGAACTGGTCCTGATCGCACAGGATTCAGTGCGCTACGGGGTCGACCTGTATGGGCGCCCGAAACTGGTCCCTCTCCTGCAGGAATTGGCTGCCGTCAAGGGAATCGAGTGGATACGGCTGATGTACACCTATCCAGCATTCTGGACGCCGGAGATGCTCGATTTCTATCAAGATGAACCCAAAATGTGTCGCTACGTCGACATGCCATTGCAGCACATAGCCGACCCTGTACTGATTCGGATGAAGCGCGCCACGACCCGGCAGAAAACGGTGGATCTGCTGAAGACGTTCCGTGAGCGGATGCCGGGAGTCGGACTGCGATCTTCCTTCATCGTCGGTTTTCCTGGCGAGACGGAGGCTGAATTCGAGGAACTGCTGCAATTCATCGAAGAGACTCGCTTCGACAATGCCACGTGTTTCCTCTATTCAGATGAAGAGGGCACGGCGGCCTACGATCTGGACGACAAGGTCAACGCCGATGACATCCAGGATCGATACCGCCGGCTCACTCAGCTGCAGGAGCGGATCTCGGGCGAGATCAATCTCGATCTGGTCGGTTCGCGACAGACGGTTCTGGTGGACGGCGCCGACGTCGGCGGTCACCTGACAGCGCGCCTGGAGCGCGACGCACCCGAGATCGACTGCCACGTCGTGCTCGAGATGGATGATGGGACACCCGCCGAAGAGGCCCACCTGGTTTCCATCGAAGGATCTGGGGCACAAGCATCCCCATCGATTGTGGGCAAGTTCGTCGAGGTAGAGATCACCGATGCCTATCCATACGAACTGGGAGCCCGAGTGGCCGGGAAGATCTGGTAAATGCTGACCCGTGAAGAACGCCGCCGCCGCCGCCCCCAGAGTCTCGAGCTCACCGAAGAGGCCCTTGTCGTGTTATGGGGAGATGGTCAGCGTGTGCAATACGATCTGGACATGTTGAGGAGACAGTGCCCCTGTGCCGGCTGTCGAGAGACGCGGGGTGAGCCGCATGGGCCACAGTTGGTGGCCGGTGATGCCCTGCCGATGCTCACCTCCGAGGCCGCCGCAGCAACATCGGAGGCCGTCGGTTTCGATCCTGTGGGACGATACGGAATTCGCATTCGCTGGGGCGACGGTCACGACACCGGCATCTATACGTTTGAATTCCTCCGCCAGTCGATGACGGAAGACTGACCCACTGCCGGGCCGCCACTCAATCTTCGGCGGCGCCCCGGGCGGCAGGCGCTCGACTGATCCACAACTCCAGCATCAATAACACGCCTGCCAGGATCAGCAACTCCCGCCAGATCTCCCGCCCCACGCGGAAATGGGTCACCGTCGCCGCCAGCGGCGTCTGCTCGTCGAGTACGAGTGCCGCGTCGCCCAACACCCTGGACACGGTATCGTCGTCGACGGGTCCAAGATCCGCCTCGGCGGGGTCGACGTTGACGGCAAAGGAACGGGTATCGTCGGTACCCGCTCTGTCGGGGCCGTCGTCATCGGTGCGCAATGACCAGAATCCAGCTTCGGACAGGGCTGTGATCTTCCATCTCGATTCTCCCAGGACGTGCTCGGTATCGACGAAACGTCGCTGACCCGAAGGGGCCTGCGCCTGCACCCTTGAGTCAGTGGCGACACCGGGCAGACGCCGCCAGGCATGTTCGCCGACCAGATACCCGCGTTCGGCTACACCCCCTAAGGCCACATGTCGAGTCAGACGTTGCAGAAGCGGGAGGAACCACCCGGATTCGGGCCACTGGCTCCAGCTCAGATCCAGGGGCATCGACCAGAGTACGACGCGGCCATGTCCCATGGTTCCCTCGACCAGGGCGGGCCGCTCATCATCAAAACGAGCCAGCACACGCACAACCGGTTCGACGACCAGCTCAAAGGACGACGACGTGGATGGCGCCTGGCGACGATCGAGTCCGCCGAACAGAGCTCCATGGAGATCACTGGTATCGAGGAGTGTCGACGTGCGGCCCACCTGGCCGCGCGCACCGGCCAGAGACACCGGCATCAGCGCTGGAAGGATTTCGCGGTTCAGATGTTGGATCTGCGCATCGGGGCCAGGAAACAGGATGATGCCTCCCCGATTCTCAGCACGTCGACGCAACCGTTGCAGATCGGCCTCCTGCAGATACTCGACGTCGGCAAGAACCACCACGTCGGTGTGATGCCAGTCATCGTCGGTTGCTTCGCTGAAGCGGAGCGTACGCAGTTGCAGAGAACGATCGCCCTCAGCCGCAGCCGTCAGCGCTCGACGGGGGTAGTAGGTGGCCGTCGAGGACTCACCGAGCAGCAGGATTCGCACGCTGTCGGGGGCATTGATGATAAAGTGAAAACGATCGTCTGCGGCTACGGCATCGGCGTCGATCTGGGCGAAGGCTCGCAGTCGACCCCCACGACGGGGTGCAATTGAGAAGGGCACGGAGACATGGGCCATATCCCCGTCGCGCTGAAGCGAATTCAGGTCGATTGCACGACGCTGCACACGCTCGCCACCGACATACAGATCGACAGCAAGGGATGTGACCGGATGGGGGCCATGAAACTGGACGTCAACGGCTAGGTCGACTCGTTCACCGGGTGAAGTGAGCCATGGCTCGTGTACGACGTTCACCAGAGCATGGTTCGATC
>CAZXJC010000034.1:0-3538 GCA_964640885.1 uncultured Pirellulaceae bacterium
CATTCGCTTCCAGCAGCAGAATCTCTTCAAAAAATTCCACTTTCTTAATGTCTCGCCAGCGGACCTCGTAGATTTCTTCATCATCAGCCAGCAAACGCACCTCCAAGTAACCCTTAGGGTTCGGCGGCAACTGGCGATTCGGGTAAGGAAGCGGTTCCACGTCCCAGACTTCTGTCTTAGCTTCTACCCGCACCGTGATACGGTCATAGCGTTGCCGCTTAGCCAGTTCATCGGTCAGCAACAATTGCGCGGAGCAGGGGACGGTCAGCAACAATATCCAAAGCGAAACCAGCAGCCGTACCAGGCGTACAGGCTTTGCCTGGTTCAGTCGCTGTCGCTGTCGCGATCGCAAGTCGAATTGTTCAAACCAAACGTTCATCGATTCAAATCTTCTTAGTCAGGAAGCTTTAAGTTGCGGGCGGAAAGGGAACCACGAACAATACACCATCAATCCCTGAAAGCCACAATTGGCCGTCGTGAACTACCGGGTTGCCCCAAAGAGGTCGCTTTAGGTGAATCGGGTCAATCTTCTCCAGTTCATAGCCTGTCTGACGGTCAATTCGCCAAACGGTACCGTTGGTCGAAGCGAGCACGTAACTGTTCTTTTGTTTAAAGGGCAAACCGGCCAGGTTGCCATACGGCAATACTGCTTGCCAGCGAAGTACGGCGGGTGTTTTCCACCAGTTCCACTGGTTATCAAAGCAGAGCAATCCTTGCTGGTCGGTGGCTACGAAAACACGGTCGTTAACTCGCCGCGGCCCCCACACAACGCGCCCCTTCACGGGCCACTGATGATCATCTTCGAAGCCGGGCAGCTGAAAAGTCACAACGACGTCATGATCTGCTTCCCTTCTTACGGCAAACAACGTGTCACCCAAGGCAGCAATAGAACCTGCGACAGGCTCTGCCAGCGTTCGCTGCTGAAAAGCTGCCAGGTGTCGTCGAGGTGATTCTTTGATACCAACCCGATAAAGCTGGCGACCATTTTCCAGGACAATAAATTTCTCCGGGTCTGCTCGATCAACCACAGGTGCCGACCAGGCTTTCTGGTCACCCGCCCTCAGCTCTGGCTGAAACGGCATCACGCTTTGGGATCCGTCCTTCAAATCGAACAACCGAATCATTCCCTCTTGAAAGGGAACCAGTAGCCGATCCTGGAAACCGATGGCATCCGCGGCCTTTGTCCCGAATGGTTGCAGGGAAACTAGTCGTGGTGCCACAGGCTCTGCTGTCGATTCAATCACCATGACCTGGTTCTGTTTCCCGGGACCGGTGACAGCCAGCCGCCCACCACTAAACTCGACCAGGCGATTGAAAGCCAACTTCTGGGATTCTTGCGCAAGCACGGAAGGCTGCTCCAGGAATATACCCTTGCTGTTCTCAGCCGTGATGGGAAAGTAACCACCCTGGGCCGAAACAGCCCGCAATCGATTGTTCTTCCTGTCCAGTGAAACCTTGGCAGGTGCCCCAATATCGGTCTGCCAGAAAGGAAGTTCAGCCTCAACAGGCTGCCCAGAAATGGTAATCGCGTCTCCGCCTCGTCGTCGACGGGCATGGATCAAAACGTCCTCCACGCGACTCAGTGGGGCGACGAAGGTATCACCATCATCCTGGATCCAAACACGATTGAGTTGGCTAAGGGCTGGCTGTACACGATACTTGGCCAGTGTTTTACCGGCGACCCAAACCTGTCCCCGGTGAACAATCGGATAGCTGACAAATGACTTGGTCGCAGACGCTTTAATATCGGCCAGCGTTTGGACCGGGGGATCAAGATTGGGATCCACGTCGTATACATGAACTGCACCGAGATCCGTAGTAACCAACACTCGCCGTTCAAAGACCAGCGGCGGCACGACCACTTTACCTTGCAAGGCAATACGTTGAATCTCGTTAAGCTCCCGCCCCTTATCGTTCATGGCAATCACATGTAAGACCGAACGGTTAGAGGCAATATTTTCAATCAGCATCAGGTAACCAACTGCGTACACAGGTGGTACTTCCATCGAGCCTTCCTTGTGTCCGACGAACAACACTTCCTGGCACTCCATGGTCTCGCTATCAACCACGTACAAGTTATTGTGGTCTCCAACTTGATAGAGCAATGGTTGCTCGTCCCCGTAGGCGGCCACTGTTGCCAGCTCCATCGGGAAACCAACGATCCGGGTATTGACCCCCGTTTTCTTATTCACTTCCAGCAGTCGTCCATCACGGGTATTGATTAACAACAAATCCTTGTAATGAACGGGGGCCAGGAACGGAGCTCCGACTGGCAATCGCCAGACCAATTCACCCGTCTGGGATTTAACACGTAGCAGGTCGTGGTTCTTACTGTCAACCAGCAGAACATCTGCACCCGGTTGATCCGAAACTGGCTGTGGATGGACGGTCGTTTCCGCCCCTACAAAACGCCGCCATTTCCCCTCACCGGTGGTAACATCGATCCCGTAGACTGCACCTCCTGCCAGCACGCAACAAACATGCCCGGCAACTCCAGGAATCTGCTTAGGATCACCGAACGGCTTCAAGGGAACCTTGATCTTGAAATCTGGAGAGGCGGCTTCATCGGCAGTTACTTTCTTCGTATCTGGCCGTACGATTACCAGTTCCGCTTCCTTCTTCGAGATATTGATCACAGCCTTGACCAGTCGCTCGTCAGCCTCCAGGCCTGGATAGTTCTCCAGCAAGGTGCGACGGGCTACGAAAGCATCGGACGTCTCGCCCTTGTTCGTAAACTCGTTAATCTTCTCAACGGCAGCAACGAGATTGTTTTCACGATCAATGTTGCGCCGCACATTCTTGATCTTCTCCTTGATCCGCTTGATCCGGGAGGCTACGTCTGGATTGCCGCGCAGCTTGGAAGGTATGTAGGCCGCCTGGTTAACCAGGTCATCCATTGACTTCTCGGCATTGGCAATCAACTCACCCTTTTTTTCGGTCTCCCTGGCCTTGGCCGCCTGGTCGGCAAAGTTCTCCGCGATGCTTGGCAACAGGCTAGCCAACTCCCCTCGCACTTCGCCAAAGGCTGGCTGAACTTTAAGCTCTGGAAGCTCCTTCAAGGCGTAAGCCAGGGCCTCGGTAGGGCGACCAATATTCTGCCGCAAACCAGCCATCTTCTGGCGAACAAAAGCCAGGCTAACGTTATCATGCTTGGGATACTTCTTGATGAACAATTCGTACTTGTCAATCGCGTTTTGATAGGCGCCGGTGTTATAGTCCTTCTCGGCCGCGTCAAAGACTTCCGAAGCCGAACCACTACGCAAGACAAAAAACAGGCCAAAAGCAGCAATGGCCAGGATCCCTAAGGCGAGTGAGCCGCCAATAATCAACTTGGTATCCCACTGGCTCCGGGCCGGTTCTGGCAATTGCAGGCCACCGGAACTGGTCGGAGCAGCCGACTGGCTGGGGGTTTCCTGGTACTCACCAAAATCACCGGCCAGGGGGGCAGCAGCTGTTGCTTCAGCTAACGGATCCGCTGGCGAACTGGCAGCCTCTAGGGGATCTGACGAAGCAGCAACTCGATCCGACCCTTGCCAGG
>CAZXJC010000035.1:0-2580 GCA_964640885.1 uncultured Pirellulaceae bacterium
TTGGGCGCCCGCACCTGGCCAAGGCCAAGGCGGAAAAGATCCGGAAGCTACGGGAATCAGGGCTGTCCTTCAGGAAGATCGCCGACCAGGTCAACGTATCGGTGGGAACCGCCGTCGCCTACTGCAAATAACGGCAGATCCCACTCTATATGTAAGGCCCTCTGCTGTCTGAGATCACGATTCCGGGGAGTCGCCCCCCCGCTACGATCGTGGCCTTGATGATTCCCGTCGTCTACCACGGCCCTACGTTACCCCTCTTCCAAGGAAAAGAAACACCCGTCTCTGACCACAGACCTATACTACCCCGTATTTGAACACAGACCTATTCTCCCCCGTATTCGGAGAAAAGAAACCTACCGACTTAATCCCGTCTCCTAACACGCACCTGATTCAATACAGATTCTAGAGTCCGCACCGTCGTCACGACGAAGGAGAGGGCTGCCACCCCAGAAAAGGTCGTACCTGCTACGCCTCTTGCTCCCCCCTATCGGCCCCAGTGAGATCTCCTGGCTGAGATTATCCACCTCACTCTGCCGCCTCAATGCGTACTCGGTAACGTTGTCAAGAATGAGTTGCCATTTCGTATGCGCGTGAGCATAGTGATGAAAAACAGCGAACACGGGTGATCTTTTTGTCGAAGGATTTGGCGGACGAGTCGTTAGTCCAGGACGGGCCCTCAGAACTCGATCCGCAACAACTCGATGGGAATCGCCCGACCACCTGGACTTCCACTGTGCGCCAGCATGCCCATGGTGAACAGAGCCTCGGGGGAGAGCAGTGAGACTGTCACATCTTCATGCGACGAGTCTTTTCTGCCCGTCACGCGTTCTCCCCAACCTTTCGTTGCGCCGTGCGTGAACCACACCCCCAGCACCGACCCCACCATTCCGGCCACGTTGAAGGCCTCCTGGCTGTCGACACCGACTGAGTAGATCAACCCCTGGCCAACGAAGACGCCGGCGTAGGCACCGACCATGATCATGCGACCGCGACCAAGGGTGTAGTCCTCACTCTCCGTCAGGCGATACCCCATGTAAGCTCCGGCCGGCAGACCAACCATGGCAGAAAGCACGTACAGTCGCTCGTGCTCCCTATCGTCTACCAGGTCGATCACGGTCATTGCATAGGCTATGCCGCGCCCACCACCGAGACAGATCCGCAGCGCCCGCCCGCGGTTGATCTGTCGATCACGAACGAAACGGCTCGTCACCCAGCCACCAATGGGTACGCCAGCCATTGACGATGCGAGATAAACCTTGGAATGGTCACCGATACCTATTACGTAGGGACTGGCCAGTCCGTACATACCGCCCACAAACATGCCGATGGTGATCAGGTCGGCTTCACCCTTCTTGATACGACGATCCGACGAAAGCCGGTACGCGGCATAGCCACCAACTGGGGTGAGCGCCATCGCTGAAGCGATGTAGATCTTGTCGTTGTCCACGCCGAGCAACCCGGGAATGCCCAGCCCGTAGAACGTGCCCGCGAAGTTGCCCCAGCGCGCCAGTTTCGTCCGACCGTAGCCGAGGCGATAATCCTTCGTCGCGTTCAGTGTGGCGGCGAAGGAGCCGCCGGTGATCAACAGCCCCACACCAGCCCCGGCACGGCCTTCGCGGCCGAGCAAGACGGCCGTCCCGCCTCCGTACAGACCGCTCCCGTAGAGGAATCCGTCCGTGACCAGCCGCAGGCGACCTTCCTGCTCCGCTTCAGTCGACGCCTCTCGCCGAACGCCCGTGCGGATCTGTGCATCCACGGCTGCTATCTGTTGCCGCAATGCCTGCAGCTCGTCAACCGCTAAAGGGATCCTCTTGAAGAGCCTCTCTTTGTCGCGCCGGTACGAGATCTGCAAAAAGTACTGCTCTGCTGAGCTCACGACTTCGGCTACAAGGAAGCCGCCGTACTCGTCGAACAGACCGTATTTCTGTCGTTCGGCGGGGTCGATTTCATAACCGACGGACTCGGTGACGGCGATAATCCGCTCTTCCACAGGTTGTGCCTGAATCTGAGTGCAGATCAGACACAAGAGCAGGGCCCATCCGGGCGCCGTCGCATGTTTTCGAAGCATCTCACACCTCCTCTCAAACGCCAGGGAGCGACCAAGAATCGTCCGTGTAAGGGCAAGCCCGTGGCACATGGCGATCAAACGCTATGTCAGTGTCCGGAGTGCCGGCTTTCCTCAGCAGTCGCCGACGCAGAATGGTTTTCACCAGAGTATCCAGCTTTTTTCGCACTCGTCTTCAGTGGCTTGCGCGTACGAATAGCGGGGCCGATTCGCTGTAGTGGTCCAGTGGTCGCCAAATGCAGTGGCCAATGGAGTGCGGCACTTCATTGCGGAACACGCTGGGACGGCAATACTACCGTGATCGAAAAAAACCAAGCCATGAGCCTGGGTTACCGCTCGTTCCGGTGGCCTTTCAACTGGTTTTTTTACGTGACCGCAAGCTGCCGAAAATCGCTACGAGCTTCCGTAATGAACTCCTTCAACTGGGTAGATGACAGTCAGCAGCACCAGCCATCCTTCCAGCACCTGGACCAGATCCACGCCCAAGCCGGTGAAATCTCGCCGCTCCGTGAACG
>CAZXJC010000036.1:0-6857 GCA_964640885.1 uncultured Pirellulaceae bacterium
TGAAGGGTGTTTACCTGGGATGCAAATATGGCATTCCGGCATTGCGCCGCAGTGGCGGCGGTTCCATCATCAACACGGCCTCCTTCGTCGCCTTGCTGGGGGCGGCAACTCCGCAGTTGGCCTACACGGCCAGCAAGGGTGGCGTGCTGGCGATGACCCGAGAATTAGCCGTGGTACATGCCCGTGAGAATATCCGTGTCAACGCTTTGTGCCCGGGTCCGCTGCACACCGAGATGTTAATGAAGTTTCTTGATACAGAAGAAAAGAAGCAGCGCCGGCTTGTCCATGTCCCGCTGGGTCGGTTTGGTCAGGCTCAAGAAATGGCTCAAGCAGCTTTATACTTGGCCTCCGACGAATCGTCTTATGTTACCGGAAGCGAGTTTACGGTCGACGGCGGCATCACGGCAGCTTACGTCACGCCCGAATAAGAATCGCTGATCATTTTATTTCGATCGCTGACTAACCATTGAACCTGGCCCAGGGATCCCGTATCGTGAAGGCACCCGGGTATTTATTCACTTGTTCCCTAAGGATCCCTGATCATGACATCGCCTGAAAAACATCGTTTAAGCCGTCGACAATTACTGGGAACCGCAGCGGGCGTTGCGGTTGCTGGCTCCGCTGCCATCAGCGACGCTGCCAGGCCAGCCCGGCGCAGAAAGAGAGGCCCTGTTGTGACAAAAGGTCGCATTAATCAATCAGTCGTGCAGTGGTGTTTTGCTGAACACTGGAGTGTTGAAGAGACGATCAAGATTGCCAAGCAACTGGGTTGTGGCAGCGTGGAATTGATTAGTCCGGAACACTTCCCCTTGCTAAAAAAATATGGCATGGAGTGTGCTATTGGCACGATTGATTTGAGTCCCGATCCCCCGTTCGTCAAGGGAATGAACAATCCGAAATACCAGGAGAAGGTTCTCAAGGCGACCAGGGATGCGATTGATGCCTGTGCCGAGTACGGCTGGAAAAACGTAATTTCCTTCACTGGTATGCGGGAAGGCATACCCGATGATGTCGGTGCCAAGAACTGCGTGGAAGCCTACAAGAAGATTATCGGTTACGCAGAAAAGAAAAAGGTCACGTTGTGCCTGGAAATGCTCAACACGCGAGACGACACTCATCCGATGAAAGGTCACCCAGGCTACCAGGGAGACCACACTGATTATTGTATTGATATCATCAAGCGGGTTGGCTCACCCTATTTGAAGCTGCTGTTTGATGTGTACCACGTCCAGATCATGGATGGTGATGTGATCCGCCGAATTCACCAGTACAAGGACTACATTGGCCATGTTCATACCGCGGGCAATCCGGGCCGCGCCGAGTTGGATGACCAGCAGGAGATAGCCTACAAGCCGATCATGGAAGCGCTGGTCGAAGTTGGCTACAAGGGATATGTTGGCCAGGAGTTTATTCCCACGCGAGATCCCCTGGCAGGACTGACCCAAGCAGTTGCCCTGTGCGACGTCTAGGATCCCGGGAAATCCGAATTTCCATTGCTATATTCAAAAACCCTGCTTCCTGTGGAGGCAGGGTTTTTTCTTTTACCGTGATCTCAAATAAGCCGGGGCCCAACCGCGCTGGCGGGGTTTACCCTTTCAACAGAGCAAGTTCCATCGTTAAGAAGGGGAAAGATATGACTATTTCAACTCGCTTCCTGGGTGCCCTCTTGTGCCTGCTGGTCAGCCTCACGGGCTGCAGTTCTGAGCCTACCGAGATAACTCAAACGAACGGGCAAATCACGGCCATCGATTCTCAATCCGAAGGCTCAGTTGCAAACACACGAGATATGATGAACCTGTTTGTTGCAGAAGCAAGTTTCGGCAAGGTGACTCCCGCGTCGCCAAAGGCCGTTTCTTTGCCGCTTCCCTACAACACGGTTAACCTGACTGAAAACCTGGCACAGCCACTGCGTTCAGCCAGCAGTCCCGAAGGCCTGCAAGTGGTTGTTGGATTCGCCCCAACCGGTCAGTTGTATTACGACTTCGAAGCCGCCAGCGAGCGTAAATCAAGTCTACCCACTTTTGAGTCAGTTGTCGCAACGGACCAGCGTTAACGCCGACTAGCGATCGCCAGCAATAAGCCATTGCAAGCCCGCTTGCAATCCCTCAGCGCCTGGTTGAGAGTGAACCTGTTTCGATTTCCCAATCGCACTATAGGCTGAGGAAACGAGTCCAGGAACTTTGCCATTTTCGCCGACAAGGTAGAGCGGGTGCGGTGCCGCTAAAGCCAACAGGGCTGGCAGGTCACCATATTTAACCGCACCTGGTAAAAAGCCAGGATCGCGAAATGACTTCAGGTTTCCAAAGCGAAATCCTTTGGTGTCGATCACCGTGCCGGAAATCCTTTTCCCTAACTGAGCGCGGGCCGCTGCTACGTACGAACCGGCTCCGTTAGTAGCAACCAGGTGAGTCTTCTTGACCTGGTGTTCTTCTTCCTGCGTATGGGCAATGAGCGTAAACACATCGTGGACGCGCTGAGCAAAGACCGTGTGGTTGTATCCGTAGGTGTAACCGGCAAACTCACGTGGGTTGGCCACTTTCCTGGATTCTGGCAAGGGCTTACCATCAGCGAGAAATTCTCCCTGGTAAACCAAGTCAGCACCCATAACAGAAAAGCCAGCATCCAGCAGTTTTCGAACTCCAGAACTCACAGCATTCTTCTTGTCATACAGGTTCGCTTTACCATTGCCGTCAATCCAGACAACCACTTCCCCATTCCAGGTCTTCTTGGTTGGAAAGAAGGAAACCACCGGCAATTCTTCACCATGCTTCTTGTATCGCAGGATCTCGTGGAACTCGATATATCCATCTCGATTGATCTCTGCTGTTTTTTCAGCTTCCAGGGCAGTTGGCTTGGGCATCGGCCGACCGATGATCGTCCGAAAAGCAACTCTAACAGTTTGGCGATATTTCTTTAATGATTCCTGGTCGCTCGGAACCAGAGCCGCCATTTGCTGCCGGGAATCCTTTTCCATTTCCCGGATGAGAGCCACTTCCTGTTCATCGCCAGCGGTCGGCTGCGGATGTTCCTTGTTCCAGACCGTGTATTCTTCCTTAGTCAACAGTTTATAGTCGCCCTCAACAATCGGTTCCTTGAGGCCCAGGTTAAGGTACTTGTTGAACCAGTGGTACATGATCGACCGGGTGACGTAGTTATAGTTGTGGCCGAACTGTACGAGGGACTTACAGAGTACTTTTTCCTTGACCCCATAAAGGTCATACACTTCTTGCAGTTGGGGATATCCCTTGGTCATCATTTCCTTGGTCCAATCATTGGCCGCCGTCATGCCCTGGGGTTTAGGCGCAAACAGGGCTGTTAATTCGACGTTCCCGGTGCCAACTCTCAACAGGGAACAATTCTCGCAGGTACAACCACCCTGCATCGCCGTAGAAACCATTCCCTGTGGAAAGGCTGCGATCGGTCGCGGATCAATAGCACACAAGAGGATCGTCTGGGTACCACCACCGCTGCTGCCAGTGACCGCCATTCGTTTCGGATCAACGTCCGGCAACTGCTCGAGGAAGTCGAGAGCACGGATAGAATTATAGGTCTGCAGCCCCATGATACTCTGCAAGCGAAGTTCTGCTTGGGTACCATAGAATCCCCATTTTTCTGGCGTGTCCAGTTCCGGTCGCTGTTTGGCAAAGCGATGGGCTACCTGGTAGGAGACCTGGTGGCTGTCGACATACCCAATCATGTCATAGATAAACGTAACGCAGCCCATGCGGGCCAACTGCGCGCAACGGGCCAGTTTCGGGAAACGACCAGATTCTTCAAATTTTTCGTCACCCTGCTTGATGTAATCCTGGATCTTCTTTCCATGGTCCATGTCACGACCACCGTGACCATGGGGGCAGAGAACTGCAGGTAGACGGCCTGTTTTTCCCTCGGGCCGGAACAGCAACCCAGTAACGTAATAGCCGGGGTAGCTTTCGAAATAAACTTTTTCCACCGTAAATCCAGGTCTCACGACTTTGCCATGCACGACCGCCTTAAGCGGTGTTTTTTTCGGCATCGGCCAGAGACCATTAGCAACCAGAATCTGCTTCCGCAGCACCTTGGCACGTTTCTCCCACTGCTTCAGAGTCGCCGGTGGTTGAAAGGGAAAATAGGCATTCAGGTGTTTCAATTCTCCCAGCCGACTGTCCTGCGGCTGCTGGCCCTCGGGAAACACGCGGCCGTTTTGGGCCTGGGCGGGTAAGACCACCAGGATCGCCATGGCAAACAAAAATAAGCCAGTGATTACATTACTTTTTTGTGCTGGGTTCTGAAAACTCTTGCCAAACATATTTCATGTCTCCTGGTAATTCAGGTTCACCGTATGGGGTGTAAGCGCGACGATGCGGAACAAACGTTGATTTACTACTAGCGCCAGCTAGGCACCAGCGCATAACGCCCGTTCAAAAACAGCAACTATTATGTAGGCTGATTACTTACCTAGCTGTTTAATGCTCACGTTACGAAAGTGGACAGCATCACCATGGCCAGCAAAGCCAAAATGTCCATCCTTATTCTCCTTGCCAGGATGGGGCCGTTTTCCCATGTATTCCGTAATCTTACTAAGGTCCGTATCCAGGATGGTCGTCCCATTGAGTTCCACCTTGATCGTAGCGCCTTTGACGGTCACTTGCTGATAGTTCCACTCGCCCGTGGGTCTCAGGTACCCGCGATGTGCGGGTGCCATTCCATAAGCTGATCCATGGTACTGGCGGGCATCGAGTCGAGCATACTTCGGGTGCTCGGAATCGAGCACCTGCAATTCACACATGCCGACATAAGCTGTGTCCCCTTTACCCGGGTAGCGAATCGCCAGTCCATTATTGCCACCAGGTGGCAGTTTAAATTCAAAACGGGCTACGAAATCAGCATACTTTTCCTTGGTGTAAATGGTTCCACCGGTTCCCTTTTTACAACCAAGAGTGCCATTGGTGATTTCGTAGTTCTGAATGGGACCGGCCCAACCGGTAAAATCTTCACCATTAAAGACAGATTTAAATCCGTCTTTGTTTTTCGCAAGAACTGCATTGGCTTCTTTTCCGGAAAGTTCACGAATATAGATGTTTCGGAAATAGAGGGTGTTCCCATGGTTCTGCAATTCAATTTGGCCCGTGGGATAAATCGGTCGCTTGCGATTCCAGTAGTTTTCCAGGACGACATTATCGACAACCGTTTTTCCATTGAGCTTAATATCAACATGTTCTCCGACCATGCGAATGTAGAACGTGTTCCATTCGCCAACCGGTTTGTCAGCCAGCTCGGAGGGATTACTGGGGTTTTTCTGGTTATTAAAGAGACCACCGGAACCAATATTCCTGAGCTTGAAATCCCAGATCTGGACCTGGGGTGAACCACGCAAATAAATCCCGCTATCACCCTTTTCTTTGATTTTCCAGTCAACGTACATTTCAAAGTCTCGGTAATCTTTGGCGGTACACAAGCTTTTTCCCTTGCCGTCAAAAACCAGCACGCCATCCTGGACGGACCAGTGTGCGTTCATCAGCTTGTCGGCCGCCGCCTGGTCTTTGGCCAATTCTTCCGGTGTCATTTTAGCGCGGTTTTCCGGGCTACCACCTTTTCCGGCCAGTCCTTTCCAGCCGGTCAGATCTTTTACGATGAAGATCGCGTAAAAGCCTTCCGGCGGTTGTCCCTGGGCATTGAGGGCCGCTGCCGGAATCATGAGGGATAAGACAATCAGGACAAGGGATTTCAGCTGAAGTTTCACGATGGTTCTCCTCTGTGCATTAAAAAGCTGGCACCAGCATTAACGTGATTAAGCAAGGCTCCACTGAAAACAGGGCGTTTTGACAGTGAAACATGATCTTCATCGTAGCGGTAATTCGTAGCGCATGCCAGTATCGCCACGATTCCTGAGAAAACCTCTCGCAGACAGTCAAGTATCACTGGCTAGGCCAGGATTTCCTGCACGATACGACCGGGTTGCTTTTCCGTTAATTTACGCTGCTGGCCATTTTGTTCATAAGCAAGCTGTTCAGGATCCAGGCCAAAGAGATGTAGCAGCGTAGCATGATAGTCATAATGGTTGACCACATTTTCAACGGCTTCATGGCCAAATTCATCCGTCTTGCCATAAACGCAACCTTTTTTGAAACCGCCACCAGCGACCCACATGCTAAACCCGTAAGTATTGTGATCCCGTCCAACCTTACTGGAGCCCGTATCATTTTGAATCACTGGCAGGCGACCCATCTCACCACCCCAATGAACAACAGTAGAATCAAGCAAGCCACGGCGTTTCAGATCGGTGAGCAGGGCAGCCGATGGTTTGTCAACTTTACGACAAGCGGCCGGCAAGCCGGTGCGAATACTTCCGTGATGGTCCCATAACTGGTTTTGCGTATAGATCTGTACAAATCGCACGCCACGTTCTACCAGGCGTCGAGCAATCAGGCAGCGAGCTCCGTAATCCGCTGTTACTGAATCGTTCATTCCATAGAGATCTTTTGTTTCCTGGGTCTCCCGACTCAAGTCCATCGCTTCTCGCGCTGCTGACTGCATGCGAGTCGCTAAGTCGTAAACTGTGATCCGTGCAGCCAGGTCCAACTCACGAGGTCGCCTCTCGAGGTGTCGCCGATTGAGTCGTTGTAAATAGCTAAGATAATTTTCCTGCACCTTGCCCTGTAGTTGAGCTGGTGGCGTCAGGTTCAAGATACGCGGATCTTGCGGTCGAATGACCGTTCCTTGAAAGATCGACGGCAAGTAACCGTTGGACCAGTTTTCAACACCTAAAACAGGCAACTGGCCGGGATCGATCATGGCACAAAAGGCGGGCAGGCTGCGGGTTTCGGCTCCCAGCCCGTAAGTCACCCAGCTTCCCAGCGAGGGCTGGCCTTCAATCG
>CAZXJC010000037.1:0-6022 GCA_964640885.1 uncultured Pirellulaceae bacterium
TGATGATCGGTCACGCGTACCGCCGGGTGCCCATGAAAACGACCGTCGCGAATCTCGTACTTCATCAGCCAGAGGTCGTAATTAGGACGGGCTTTAGGATTTGAATGATCTGCTCCGGTCCAAATGATGTACGGCTTGTGAGGATGCCAGTAGGGTGCCCAGTTGACGCCCGTGGTATTGGTCAGCGCCACGTCGTTTTTACCGTCGATTCCAATCACATGAATCTGTAGAAATTCTCGTTGTTTTCGGTCGGTACGAAAAACGACCCACTTACCATCAGGAGACATGAAAGGACCGCCGTCATAGCCGGGGGCATTAGTCAGTTGCTTGACATTGCTCCCGTCAGTATTCATCACGTACAGGTCAGGATCTCCATCACGGGTACTGCAAAAGGCGATCTTCTTACCATCGTACGAATAGGCTCCTTCCGCATCATAACCGACTTCAGTCGTCAGTCGTCGCAACAGATTACCTTGCAAGTCGGCTTCAAAAATATCGGTATGGGGATCAAACGGCCACGAATAGCGGCGGCGTTTGCCTGATTTACGATCCTCTTCCTGCTGTTTTCGTTCTGCCGCTTCGGTTTCACCCATCTTGGGGTCTAAGTGGCTGGAGGCAAACAGGATCCGTTTGCCATCGGGTGAAAAGTAACTGCAGGTGGTCCTCCCCCTGCCAGTACTGATAAGCCTGGGAATCCCGCCCTTCAGGGGCTGCGTGAAGATTTGATAAAATGGATACTCTTGTCGCACTGCCTGGTAAATAATCTGTTTTCCATCGGGTGAAAAATAACCTTCGCCCGCTTTCACAAAACCATCCGTTACCTGTCGCACCTCGGACAGAAACTTGGATTCCAAAGCAGACAGTTCTTGGGCCTCGAGTAGGCGCTGCTCCCCAAAGACCGAGAGAAGAGCGACGAAACTGAGAACCAACTTAAATCCGCATGATTTTACGATCATAAGAAACTCCAACGACTAAGAAATCCCGGTAATCTGCCCGTAGTATAGCCCTTTGCTACGAAAAGTGGAGTGGATTACCTCGAAGAAAGACCGCTGAGAGGATAGACTGGCTCTCCTGAACTCAACAAACCAGGTAACCAGCCGATGAAAATCTATACGCGAACCGGCGACTCTGGTGATACAGGACTCTTCGGTGGTCCACGCGTCCGCAAAGATGATGTCCGTATTGAAGCTTATGGAACCGTCGACGAATTGAACGCGGTGCTAGGACTGGCCCGGACAGAGCATGCTTCCTCCGATCTGCCTGACCTGCTGGAGGCACTTCAACACGACCTGTTTGTAATCGGAGCGGAACTGGCAACACCAGAACCGGGACAACACACGATGCCGGCGATTGGAACAGCCGATGTCGAGCGACTGGAAGGCTACATTGACCAGTACGAAGCGGAATTACCACCGCTCAAGCAGTTCATCCTGCCAGGTGGAAGTCCTGACGGAGCAACCCTTCACGTGGCCCGAGCCGTTTGTCGACGAGCGGAAAGACGTGTGATCACGCTGCAGGCTACAAGCGACACAGAAATCTCGGCGACGATCGTCATCTACCTGAATCGCCTGAGCGACTTGCTTTTTGTACTGGCTCGCGTTGCCAATCAACAGGCCGGCCAGCCAGAGATTGCCTGGAAAAATCCCAGTGCCGATTAGCATTTTTCCTGAACGTGCTTGCACGAGAAATAAATAGTTTACTTATTTCGGCAAAATCGATATGCTTGGCATCACGTAATTGATACCCCCTAGGGGAGTAACTTACGACAGGTAAACATCGCCGTGATGTCAGCTCAGAAGTCGAGTGGGCATTGCAACCAGGCGGAGCGTTGTTTCCCGCAGGACGCGGTTTTAACGACAATCCTATATCCTTCGTCTGATGAGGTCTTGTGGTGCGCTCTTTTACCTTGGCCAGCGCCGTAATTTGTGCCTGTTTGATTCCGTGTAGTTTCGCAGCCGGACATGATTCCGAAGAGGACGACAGCAACGCCGTTGCTGTCGCAGAAAATGCTGCCGACAGTGCCCTCCTGGCAGAGGAAGCCGCCCTCGCTGGACACAATGCCTGGATGATGACCAGTTGCGCTCTGGTCCTGTTCATGACCGCACCGGGACTGGCCCTTTTTTACTGTGGCCTGGTGCGACGCAAGAACGTGCTGAGTGTCATGATGCAGTGCATCTTCCTGATGGGTTTAATGACGATTGTTTGGAGCTTGTGGGGCTATTCACTCTGTTTTGGTGGAACACTCAATCCAGATGACCAGGTGGGTTACAGCAAGTGGATTGGCAATGGCCAGTTTCTATTGATGAACGACGTCCAGGGCACTTGGAACGAAACGACTGGCGCCACCGAATTCCCCTCGGAAGGAAAAGTCCCACGCCTGACGCACATGCTCTTCCAGGGCATGTTTTTCATCATTACGCCTGCCTTGATCTGTGGTGCTTTTGCGGAACGAATCAAGTTCAGCACCATGGTCGTATTCATGGTGCTCTGGAACACACTGGTCTATTGTCCTCTTTGCCATTGGATGTGGGATGAAGGCTTGTTTGCCCAGTGGGGTGGTCTCGATTTTGCCGGAGGAGCTGTCGTTCATATCAGTTCCTGCGTCGCTGCACTAGTCTGCGCCGTGGTCGTCGGCAAGCGTCTCGGCTTAGAGAGTGAATTCATGCCACCGCACAATCTCACCTACACGGTAACCGGGACCGCCATGCTTTGGTTCGGCTGGTTTGGTTTCAATGCGGGTAGTGGACTGGCGTCCGATGGCCTGGCCGCCAGTGCTTTTGCCGCTACCCATTTTTCAGCTGCTGCCGGCGCACTCACCTGGCCAACCATCGAATGGATCACGCGTGGCAAGCCAACTGTCCTGGGAACCTGCTCTGGAGCAATCGCGGGGCTGGCCTGCATTACACCGGCGGCTGGTTTTGTGAGCCCGCTGTCAGCCATCCTGATCGGTCTGCTGGCTTCCATTTGCTGCTATTATGCCTGTACCGCATTGAAAGCCAGGCTAGGTTATGACGATTCACTGGACGTCTTTGGCATTCATGGGGTTGGCGGCACGCTGGGAATCCTGTTAACAGGTATTTTTGCGACCCGCGCCGTCTACGATGTTCACGAGAATGGCAATCCGGTCGGCCTTATTGACGGTGGTGGCTTCTCGTTGCTGGGAAGCCAGGCAATCGTGGTTATTGTCAGTTACATCTTTACGATCGTAGTTACGTTGATCCTGCTCAAGATCCTGGATGCCACCATGGGGTTACGAGTTGCCCAGGAAGGGGAGATTGCAGGGCTTGATTTGAGTCAACATGGAGAAGAGGGATATATCAGTCTATAGACAATGTCGTAGTGATTTGTAGAATTGCGACTGTTCAAGAACAATGACGCGACACGAGGTCAGGCAACTGGATTGCCTTCAAGGCGGCACCATGTCGTCACTTGTTCAACAACTGGCCGAGGAAATGATCTTATGAAAAAAGTGGAAGCAATCGTCCGTCACTTCAAACTGGAAGACGTCAAGAATGCCCTGGCAGAGCATGGCATTGATGGCATGACTGTCTCGGAAGTCCGTGGCTTCGGCCGTCAAAAAGGGCATACTGAAATGTACCGCGGTACTGAGTACACGGTCGACTTCGTTCCGAAGGTCAAGCTGGAAATCATTTGCTCGGATGACAACCTGCAAAAAGTAATCGACACGATTTTGCAGACAGCTCAAACAGGTCAAATTGGTGACGGCAAGATATTCATTTCCGACCTGCAAGATTCTATTCGCATACGAACTGGCGAAACAGGCGAAGACGCTTTGTAACTCTACCAACCGCGGTAACTCATTATGGCTGGTCCAAGCGGCTTGAAACCTCGCGTGCTGGCCGCTCGTGAGAAAATCAGCCTGGCGAGAGAGAAGCTCCACAAGCGACACAACCAGGGTTCTCCCGGTGTGCAGATTTGCGCCGCCATGACGGACCTTTTGGATTCCACCCTGCTCGACCTCTACGATGGTGCCCTGCAGCAGTTAACCGAAAACATTGGCCAGCGTGAAGCATTGCAATCGCAACTGGCACTGGTCCCCCCCGGGGGTTACGGTCGTCGCGACATGGCCCCCTATTCGGATGTCGACCTGATGCTGCTTTATGATCCGCAAGCGATCGATCATATCACTCCCCTGGCACAATGTTTCACCCAGGACATCTATGATTCAGGCCTCAAGCTCGGTTTCAGTGCGCGGACCACCGACGAGGCTTGCAAACTGGCCATGCAAGACATCAGCACGTTTACCTCGCTGGCTGAATCCCGCTTCTTGCATGGAAGTGTCCAGCTTTATTCCCGTTACAATAAGCGTTTCCGACGGGCTACTCGACGTTATCGCAATTCGTTGATCGAACGGATCATCAAAGAACGTCAACAAGAACGCCAACAATTTGGTGACACCGTATTCCTGCTCAAACCGAACATCAAGCGATCTCGGGGAAGCCTGCGCGACCTGCATCTGGTGCGCGGGATCGGCTTTACTCGCTATGGGGAAGCCGACCTGGACAGCCTGCGCAGGCTGGGAGCCTTGACCCGCGAAGACAGTAAGACCTTACGCAAAGCACATGATTTCCTGTTACAACTCCGCAACGAAATGCACTTTCATGCCCGCGCCTCACAAGACCTGCTAACACGCGAGGAGCAGGTACGACTGGCCGAAAAATCCAACTACACCAGCGATGATGACCTGCTGGCCGTGGAACGATACATGCAAGTCTATTTTAACCTGACCAGCCAGGTCAGGTATGCGACTACCCATTTCGTCAATTCCACCAGGTCCCGCCGCAGCTGGGGCAGGTTGCTGGGTCCCCTGTTCAGCCACCAGGTGGAAGGGGACGTCCAAGTCGGCCCATTTCAAATCCGAGCCACCCGACGGGGAATGGAGAAAGTTCGCAATGAACTCTCTGAAGTCCTGCGTTTAATGGACCTGGCAAATCTCTACGACAAACGAATCGATCACTCCACCTGGCAGGCAATCCGAGAATCGATGTTAAAGCAGCCCCAAACTGAAATTTCTCCAGAAGCCTCCCGGCGATTTCTTTCACTGCTTGCCGAACCAGCCCGCCTGGCCGGCCTCTTGCGACGGTTGCATGAGCTGTGCGTGCTGGAATGTTTCATACCGGCCATCCGAATAGCTCGTTGCCTGTTGCAATTCTACGAATTCCACAAATACACCGTCGACGAGCACACGATCCGGGCCGTCTACCACGCCACCGAGTTCCTGCGACATGACGGGCCACTGGGAGATGCCTACCGAAGCCTCGAACACAAACGGACGTTGCACCTGGCCCTGTTATTACATGACCTGGGTAAAGGAACCGCCGAGGATCACTCTGAAGTGGGGCTTCGAATCGCCCGGGAAACCGCTGCCCACCTGCAGTTGCCTGCTGAAGAGACCGAAACAATTTGCTTCCTGGTCCACAAGCACTTGGCGATGTCCAACCTGGCTTTACGCCACGATCTCAACGATCCCAGCATCGTGTTGCAGTTTGCTGTCGAAGTCGGTTCTCCCGAAGTTCTCCAGATGCTCTATCTGTTGACCTGTGCCGATATTTCAGCCGTCGGCCCAGGAGTCTTCAACAACTGGAAACTGGAACTGCTGACCGAACTTTACCTGTTAGCAAGAAACCACTTGACGGGCGATTCTACCCTCCCCGGATCCAGCCTGACACTTGAACAACGGCGGACCCAGTTGCGGGAACAGGCAACCATCCCCGAGCAAGATCGAGACTCGTTCAATGCCCTGGTAAATTCTGTTCCGGCCGGCTATCTAAGTTCCGTGCCGAGTGAGCAAGTCCTGCCGCAACTACAGGCCCTCCTTAAACTAGAAAAAGGTAAGGCGCTGGGGTGGGCCCGCTTTGTCCCTGAACGAAATGCGGTCGAATACTCGATCGGGGCTCTTGAGTCGACCATGTCCGGAATGTTTCATCGTGTTACCGGTGTGCTTAGCAGCCAGAGGAACCAATTCCATGCGGCTGTAATCGATCGTCTGACCCATGACCTG
>CAZXJC010000038.1:0-4087 GCA_964640885.1 uncultured Pirellulaceae bacterium
AAGCGTTACACCCACGAGGGTGGGGTGGCCACACCCCTGATTATCCATTGGCCGGCCGGGGTGAAGGCCAAGGGGGCACTGCGGCACGCGCCCGGTCACCTGATTGATATTGCACCCACCTGCCTGGCAGCAGCGGGCTTAAAGGGTGAGTCGATGGAGGGGGAAAGTTTGCTGCCCATATTTGCCAAGGATCAAAGACAGCAGCGGACGCTCTTTTGGGAACATGAGGGGAATCGGGCTGTACGCAAGGGCGATTATAAGCTGGTGGCCCTCCACAACGCCCCGTGGGAATTGTATGACATGAGTAACGCCCGCAGTGAACTCAAAGACCTCGCGAGTTCCATGCCCAAGAAGACGACAGAGTTACGAAGTGCTTGGGAAGCCTGGGCCAAGCGTGTTGGCGCAAAGCCATGGGATGAAGTGAATGTGAAAAAGACTAAGAAAACAAAGAACTGAAAGTTACTTTCATAGCGTTGTTACCGAAATCCGTGTTGCTGGTGCAGGAGACACAACTCCCCCTGATCTGGAGAGTGAGGAAACTAGTATGAATTCCAAAATCAGTTTTATTGCAGTCACCTTAATATTCTGTTCTGGCTGCATTAGCATCGTTCAAGCGGGTGGACCGATTCCAGTCGCTCACCGCGGACTATTGTGGCACGCACCGGAAAATACCATCCCTGCATTTGCGGCTTGTCTCGAACTAGGAATGGGATTCGAGTTGGATATACGGACGACGCAAGATGGCCACCTGGTGGTTTTACATGACGACAGTGTCAAACGGACAACCAATGGTTCGAGTCGTTCCATCCGTAATATGACGCTGAAAGAAGCCAGGCAGCTCGACGCGGGCAGTTGGTTCGATCCTGCCTTCGCCGGCGTTTCTATCCCGACATTAGAGGAAACGCTCGCACTGGTGAAGACTCGAAAACGCGGCCCGACGATCATCGCCCTCAACGTGAAACAACTCACGCCCGCCGGTGAAGCGAAGCTCGTGTCGCTTGTGGAGAAATATGGTCTGCTTAACGAATCATTCGCATTCGATCAGAACGTGGAAATTAGCCGACGGCTAAAGAAACTCAATCCAAGATTTCGCATCGGACAAAACGTGAATCGCCAAGATCTCGATGATCGGCTCAAAGAAGACTTCCTGGATGTGTTCCTGCTGCTGTTCGCCCCCACTCGCGAAGAAGTGAAGCGACTTCACGAACGCAAGAAGCAGGTGCTGTTTAATTATGCTGGGCCAGGCGACAATCGCCGAAACCCGGGTACGTGGAAGCAAGTTCGGGACGCCGGTATTGATGGCATGTTGACTGACTACCCACTAGAGTGCCGAGCTTTGTGGCGAACGAATCAACCTTGAGCAAATCCCAGACGAGTACCTTCGTCTTTTGTTCTACCCAATTGCCAGTGGACCGCCAAAAAACTTGCAGACGCCGGTCCCTTGAGAAAAACAACGTGAATGCCTTCGGCTCTTTTGCATTAATCTCCGTGGGACCCACCTCAAGAGTCCCGGGATCTGCTCCCAGCTTGCCTAGGGAGCTTTTGCACGGATGCAATAGAGCTTGTTGACCCCTCGCAACAACAAAGTCCCCTTGGTCACGGCAGGCGTCGACCAGAACAAGTCGTCCAACTGGTTTTCTCCCACGACCTTGAACTCCGTACCCGACTTGATGACAAACGTCTTGCCCGATTCATCTAGCAAGAACACATGCTTGTCATCAGCCCACGAACTGGCCGTGATAGACTTAGCCCGGGGTAACCGGGACTTGTAGATTCGCTCACCGGTCTTGGCATGATAACAAGAGAGAAAACCTCGACTACATACGTAAAGATGTTCACCACTAACCACCGGTGAAGCCATCCCCGGCCCTGATCGTACATGCGCCCAGGCTACCCCCTTGGGTAATTCACCGATATCCAGACTCGCTTCACCCTCGATCTCCGGCCCCAGGGCAAACAATGGCCCCTGGCTCCGAGGACCACTATTACCAAGGAAAATATGTGTGGTATCCGATGCAGGTGAAGCGGTAAAGGCTGAACTAACATTCGTCAGTCGCCACTGGGTTTTTCCCGTGTTGGGATCATATCCCGTGACGGTACCCGAACCACAAATCACCAGATCCGTTCGCTTGCCATGGTCCCAGACAAAGGGCGTAGACCAACTCGTCCTCGAAAAACGTTTCTGCTTCCAGACCTCCTTGCCAGTGGCCGCATCGAGTGCCACGACAAATGACTGTTTATCATTATCACACTGTAAGAACAGCTTGCCATCCTTCAATGCCAGCGAACTGCCGGTCCCAAAACCGTTGCCGCTGGGAAACGCACCAACATTCACAGACCAGACCACCTTGCCATCCAAGTCGACGGCGGTAACCTCACCAATCGCGGCAAAATAACAAAAAACGTGCTTACCGTCGGTGGTCGGAGATTCAGTTGCATAGGTATTAGAAGGGTGGATCGGATACTTGGGTTGCTTGCGAACCAGGCTTGTTTCCCACTGAACAGAACCATCTTTGAGACTGAGACAGATCAACTTGAAGTCCAGTGGCTGTGTCGGCCTCTTTCCTCGCATATTCCGGACACCACCGGTAAATCCCAGTGGCTTGGTGTTATTGCCGTCCACCGCCGCTGTCACGAACACGCGTTCTCCCACGACAATCGGCGACGCCCAGCCACCACCTGGGATCGGCTGACTCCAGGACAGGTTTTGTTCCATGGACCACTGCACAGGATGATTCAAGTCACCAATCTGACCATTCCCTGCAGGCCCTCGAAACCGCGGCCAATCGGCCAACGACTCATCCAGCAAACAACTTCCAACCAGGCTCCAGGCCAACACGAACGTAGCAACTCGCATCAAGATATCTCCCTTTCATTTAAACTTCTCATCCTACCAGTTCGGAGCATTGGCGATAGCCGTGACCTCTGCTGCTAGTTAACCAGGCAACCTGCTGCCAAAAGACTTGCAGACGCCGCCTCAGGGGGCGAAGATGGCGGCTGTGTGACAGAAACTCTAGCCCCCGGGGAGAAACCATGAAGCATCCCAGCTATATCCTAAGTCGGATCTGCTTTGCATTGAGCGTGGGTTGCCTGACGGCAGGAGTTCCGGCAGGGGAGAACCTGGTCAAGAACTCGAGTTTTGAAATCGATGCGGATGGCGACGGCGTGCCGGATGGATGGACGCATGGAGCAGGGCACTATGGCCGCTGGCAGGAAAAGGTGAAGAAGCAACTCGGCAAGGGGACGCTGGATGACCAGCAGGCGGCAAGCGGCAAACGCAGCATTCGCATCTCGGTGCCGAAGGACAATAAAGACAAATACTGGGCTCAAGGTTGGGAGGGGATGTCATACCGGCAGAAGGTGGCGACGAAGCCGCTGACGACGTACACGATGTCGATGAAGGTCTTGAACAAGGATGCCGAAGGGTTGGGTGATTACGGATTCCTTTACGCCATGGCAGGCGAACTTCGCTCCAGCGAGGCGTTTACCGAGATTCGTTTTGAACAAAAGCCCAGCGGTGAGTGGATCGAAAAGAAGGCGGTCTTCCAAACCGGTCGATACGCGAACTACACGGTGTTGTCCGTTGAGACGCGCTGGAATATCGGCACGATTTACATCGACGACGTGCGCCTGGAGGAGGGGGGCAAGCTGGAGTTGAGCCAGTGGGATCAGCCGGTACCGGAGGACAGGTTGCTGCCAGTGAAACACAAGTTTGCTCGCCCGCTTGACGCCGGGGTGCTCAGGCGTTTTGAGGCACACCACGCGGCATCGGAAAAACGTTATCGCGGCGACGGGAGTTGGGAGAGCAGGGACACACTGGCCGGGAAGCCCGGCGGCGAGAAGCAACCGCCCGATCTACGCGCCACCTACCAACGCGTGGAGGGATATCTTGGCGCCTACGCAGCCACTGGCAGAGACGTCTACCTGCAACGCGCGAATGAGGGTGCGGCCTATCTGCTGAAGGTGCAGCAGGCAAGCGGGATCATTGGCGACAATTATTACAGTTCCGGGCAAGGTGGCGTGTCACTAGTCCATGCCTGGCAAAAAACCCGTCACCAAAAATACCTGGATGCGGTCGAACGTGTCG
>CAZXJC010000039.1:0-5050 GCA_964640885.1 uncultured Pirellulaceae bacterium
TGCATTAGCGCCGGAAGGTCCGCACCGGTATACCGGTGTAATTCCCAGAGGCTGCGCTGACCGAGGGCCGTGTCAAATACGTACAGGTCATCGACTGCCAGGGCGGCCATCGGCTCTCCAATTTGTAGGGCCACGGGCGGACGTGTCAGTTTCATCGAGAGGGCTGCATAGGGCCGTGCTTTCCAGTAAGCGCGGAGGATACCGGTCTCCGTGCCACTTCCATCAGGCTGCCAGGTAAGGGCTAAGTGTTCGCGACTTCCCTGGACCCAGTAGAGGGCGTCAAAGCAATCCAGGTAGACGGTTTTTTCGTCCTCGTAGAGGAATAACCCGCCACTCTTGGAAAGCTTGAGGATTGGTTTGTTTGCTCCGTCAAGAAGGGTAAGCAGGTTCTCTTCGGGAGCGGTGAGCCATTCCTTGACTTCAAGTATCTGCCACAAGGCGACAGTCCAAGAGTCGCTCTGGGCCAGCGCAGGCAGGTCGATCCGCAGGGAGGCCTCGGTCGCCGTTTCGGCAAACCAGGCTGCCTTTCCTCGGATTGCTGGGGTGCGAAGGGCTAGTTCAGGCCCTCCCTTTATTTCAAACTGACCTGCGACGTGTGCTGGCTTGGAAAGAGCTCCATCGAAAGGATGGTAGAACAGGAGTTGCGGGGCAGCGAGTGCTGATGAAACCAGGGTGGCAAGGAGAAAGACGCTGGTCGGAAGCATCCAAAGTGCGCGGAACATGATTCGTTTCCAATCTAGGGGGTACTTGTCATGAAAACCTGTTGTGCGAACCCATGGTATCATAATTGCCGCGCAGCGTGAGGATTTACGGTAGGTTGATTATGGTATTCTGAGGGTGATCTTATTTCTGTTTAATCCTTGTTGAGAGAGAATTGTCATGAGGCGAATGGCCAGGATTCTAATGGTAGCATTGTTTTTGATCAGCCCTGGTGGCGTGCAGGCTGCCAAGCCAAATGTTCTCTTGATCTGCGTCGATGATTTGCGGCCCGAACTCGCCTGCTTTGGCGTCGACTATATCAAGTCACCTAATATCGACCAGCTGGCTGCGGCAGGTCGGGCTTTCCATCGCCATTACGTCCAGGCTCCCACCTGCGGTGCATCTCGTTACACGTTACTGACCGGGCTCTATGGACCGGCCAGTAATGCAGCCCTCTTTCAGAGAGCCAGCCGAATTGGCCAGAATCCAAAAGCTGTGCCGGCCAGTATGCCAGCCTGGTTTCGGCAACATGGATACACGACAGTATCGGTCGGTAAAGTGTCACACCATCCTGGTGGTCGCGGAGGCAGAGATTGGGATGATGACAAACAGCCGGAAATGCCCAATTCATGGGATCGGCATTTGCTTCCAGCAGGTCCCTGGCAACATCCTCGTGGATGGATGCATGGCCTGGCCAACGGAGAAATTCGAGGTAACGCTGGCAAGATGGATGTGTTGCAGGCGACGCCCGGCCCGGACTCCATCTATCCGGATGGACAAGCGATTCCCGAAGCGCTTAAGCAGTTGGAGCAATTGGCTGCGGATAAGAGCAAGCCATTTTTCCTGGCGGTGGGAATTTTGCGTCCCCACTTGCCGTTTGGTGCCCCACAGAAATATCACAAGCTGTACGAGGGAGTGCAATTGCCGAAGACACCTCATCCGACTAAGCCATCGGGGAAAACGACCTGGCATGGCTCGGGGGAATTCATGAAATACAACCGTTGGAAACGGAATCCCAACACCGATGCCGAATTTGCTGTCGATGTTCGCCGCGCCTACGCTGCTTGCGTTAGCTATGCTGATGCCCAGGTAGGACGCGTGATGACTGCACTGCGAAAGACGGGCCAAGCCGATAATACGATTGTGATTCTTTGGGGTGATCACGGCTGGCACTTGGGCGAGCATGCCATTTGGGGAAAACATGCGCTGTTCGAAGAGTCGCTGCACTCACCGCTAGTCATCCATTACAAAGATCTACCGCGAGCTGGGATGGCAACTCAGGCGATGGTGGAGACGCTCGACGTGTTTCCGACTCTCTGCGACTTGACTGGGCTGCCCAAACCAGGCTACCTGCACGGCGTTTCCCTGTTGCCCCTGCTAAAGGATCCGAAAGAGAAAGGGCATGTCGCCATTGCCTACAGACGTAGCAACCGGACGATTCGCACGGATACTCACCGTCTGATCTTGCACGGCGATGGCTTTGCGGAATTGTATGACCATACGACTAAGGCGGGTGAGTCCAGGAACGTGGCCAAGGATCACCCGGAGTTGGTTAAGTCGCTGGCTGAGCAATTAGCTAAGCGCTTGTCCCGTTAGCGCAAAACCAGCATTCAACTGGCAGTTGCGGAAGGGTTTATCGTGAGTTTGCACCGAGCCAATTCTTGCGGATGCCGCCGTGCATGAAGAGTTTTTCTTCACCGCTGGCCAACATCAGGGCGACAGTGGCATTGCCAATGGGGTGTAGACCCAGGTACTGGTCGCCACCATAGTTGCGTTTGCCACCAAAGTAGACGGCTGAACCGACCGTGTTGCGGCAGAGTTCCAGGTAGGGTGCCCATTGACGCATCACTTGCTGATGAGCCTCTCGGTTTACCAGCTTGATGCCGGCCATACCATAAATCAGCCCGATCGAGGACATGGCATGGGCATGACGCATGCGTCCCTGGTAAGCAGTAAGCGAAGTAGCGAATTGCTGTGCCAGCTTCGGCTCCTGCTTGGCAATGGCCAGGGCTGCCGTCATGGCCCCGGTGCGAGCAGCAATATCGGGGCTCCAGGGAGCTCGGGAAGAGTAGCCGATGGCCCCCGTCTTCTTGTCGATGGAACCGCGGATTTCCTTCAGGGAACGGTCCCACGCGCCCTGGTCGACTTGGTAGCCACATTTGGCGGCCAGCGCCCAAGCAAGGTGTGCTTGCGTGTTGATGATCACCAGGCCACCACCGCTGTAGCCAACAATAAAGTGATGGCCCATCGTGCCATGTTCCGAGACGCGGGCAGCCAGTAAGTCGCAACACTTTTTTAGATCGCCCAGGACCTTCTGGTCTCCGGTGGCCAGGTGGTACTCGGCCAGCAGGATTGCGGAGGAGGCAGCTTGCCAGCTTTTGGGTCCTGTCTTGGGGTCTTGCGGGTTGATAGTGGTAATGCTCTTGCGCTGAATAAACCCAATGGCTCGTTCAACTGTTGAGCGGTGCGCCGGCTTAGCGTCTGCCAGCACTGCCAGCGCACAAAAAGCAGACATGTAGACATCGGCGTCACCGCCGACACCCGGTTGCCAGCTACCGTCTTTTCGCTGGGTAGCGACGAGGTGTTTGGCGATACCAGACAGGTATTTTCTGCTCTTGGCACAGTTCTTCGGAAAAGATGCTGCAAAAGGGGGCGAGGCCGGGACGGTCACTTTCAGGGGGATTCTGCTTCCCTTCCGGTCGACCAGCAGTTGTAGCTGGTGTGGCTTGGTTGCGCAGGCCTGCTGAAGAGCGATGGCCAAGGATTCTTGCGGGCCGCTGAGCCCCGCATCGGTCTTCATAGAAAAGGGTCCGGGTTGTTTGCCGGCAATCGATACGATGCGGTCGCCAACGGCCAGTCCGCCGCGGAAGGCAGCACCATCTTTTCCAACATCCATTACCAGGATAGCTCGATCGCCGTTTGAGAGTCGCCCGGTAGCCGACAGGACACCCATCGGAAAATCGTGCAACTGCTGGGTCTTGTTGTTTACGAGCTTGGGCCGGTAAAGGGTTTGCGCCGGCAGGTTGCTAGCCAGCACTATCGCGCCAAGAAAACAAGCAACGAGGCGATTGCGTGAGTTGTTTTTCATCGTCAGCATCCTTTTCATGAAGTCGGTGCTAAGAGAGAGTATTAGCCAGGACTGCTGTCCCGTCCAGTCGTAGGGATCAAGATCGGGCCACTTGAGGGAGGTGACTGTGGTATGATCACGGGCGACAGGAAAGTGTGTTGTTGGTATTGAGCGTTACGCGAGAGGGAAATCATCATGAGCAGAATGGCGATTACTGGTCTACTGATTCTTGGGGTCACGATCCCACTGACAGCGCAGGATGCGGGCCTTCCAACGGCCAAAGACGTATCGGTTCCCCGCAAGGTTCCCACACCGGTCGATACGATTCCATTGGACCAGTTGAAGACACTTGCAGCCAGGAACGCCTCAGCCGAGTTTGATCCGAACCGGGTGATTACCCCCCATATGCCGATAGCCGTACGCCAGGAAGGTCCCGGGGGTCCCAGTTATCAGGAGGGGATTAGCTACACCTTTTTAATTCATTCGATGAAGTTTGCTGCGATGTGCCGACTGGGCGATGGCCGGATCGCGATGCTTGGGACAGGCTGGGTCGACGGGGCCGCCAAGGAAGAGCGCGCCTGTTTTATTTCCTATTCCGCTGATGAGGGGCGTCGCTGGAGCCAGCCTGTCGAGTTTCATCGGGGCTTAGAACGTCCACAGCCGGTATCACTTGGTGGGAAGCGGTTAGTCATTATTCCGCAAGACGATGATGGCTTTCTCTCTTTTAGTGAAGATGCAGGGAAGACGTGGAGCGAAAAAAACCCCTTTCCGCGATTGACGGATGGTCGTATCACGTACCGTAAGGGGAGCGTACTAGTTGAGAAGGACGTTATCTCGGCCGTCTTTATGGCGAATATCAAGCCACAGGCGGATACTTCTTGGCGAGTCCAGTCTGTGATCCGTCGCAGCCGCGATGGAGGACGGACGTGGAACGAGGGGATTTGGCTCCCCCGTGAATGGCAGACATCCGAAGGGTCGATCACGCGCGCTGCTGACGGGGCACTAGTCGTTTCGCTACGGACTGCCCAGCCACCCAATTTTCCCTCCTACAGTGACCACTGGCGGCGGATCACCACGGCCCGCTCACTTGACGAAGGGAAGACCTGGACCGATCACCAGGTTCATTTCAAGTATGGCAAGGTTCACACAGATTTGGTCAGGCTCAAAGATGGCCGTCTTCTAATGACCTACGCTGCGCGCTTGGTTGAGTTTGTAGGCATTTTCTTCCATGGCATCGAGGCCGTTATTAGTCGCTACCACTGTAAGACCTGGGACTGTGACCGT
>CAZXJC010000040.1:0-3363 GCA_964640885.1 uncultured Pirellulaceae bacterium
CACTTACTGGCTCGTGGCAACATCCTCTCACCTGGCAAAGTAGCCGAGCCCAATGTGCCGGCCTTAATTACCGCAGCTGCGGGTCGCTTCCAACTAGCCGCTGAGCATACCGAGAGTGACCGTCGCGTGGCGTTGGCAAAATGGATCACGCGCCAGGATCACCCGCTAACCTGGCGTTCGATGGCAAACCGTCTCTGGTTACATCATTTTGGCCAGGGACTGGTAGAGACACCCAATGATTTTGGTCGCATGGGCCAGTTACCTTCTCATCCAGCCCTGCTTGACTGGCTGGCTTGTGAACTTCGCAATGGGGATCAATCGATCAAGCATTTGCACCGCCTGATTGTGACCAGCAGCGTCTATCGCCAGTCGAGTCATACGAATCCGAAAAACGTCGCCATTGACGGTAACAACCGTTACTTATGGCGAATGAACCGGCGACGACTGGAAGCCGAGGAAATCCGAGACTCCGTACTCTCGGTCAGTGGTCGCTTAAATTTGCAGATGAACGGCCCTGGCTTTTATCTCTTCAAGCTGGAGAAAACGGCGCACTCGCCTCACTACGAGTATCACAAGTACGATCCTAACGATTCGCGTTCTCATCGCCGCTCGGTGTATCGTTTCGTCGTTCGCTCCCAACCGGATCCGTTCATGACTACTCTTGACTGTGCTGACTCGTCACAAAGTACACCTCAGCGCATGGAGACACTCACTTCCCTGCAAGCCCTTTCACTAATGAATAACCGCTTTACGTTGAGCATGGCACAGCACTTTGCTCGTCGCTTGCAGCGTGAGGAACCTGACTTGGACGGGCAGGTCAGGCAAGCCATGACGTTAATTACCGGGCGTCTGCCCGAGCTTCCCGAACAGCGACAATTGACCGACTATGCGCAGCGGTTTGGCCTCGACAATCTTTGCCGACTTTTGTTCAACCTGAGTGAATTTGTCTACATCGACTAACCATGAATCATCGATCACACCCTATTAACTGGTCCTCCCCGCAGCAGCTCACGCGCCGCAACTTCCTCTGGCAATCCGGAGGTGGACTGGGGGGGATTGCCCTCTCCTCAATGCTAGCCGGCGACGCACTACAAGCGGATCCTGCAACGGGTGTTCTGGGCGGTGTCTTGCATCATCCGCCGAAAGCGAAACGGGTCGTGCAACTTTTCATGGGTGGTGCTGCCAGCCATCTCGACCTGTGGGACCACAAGCCGATGCTAGAGAAACATCATGGTCAAAAGTCCGATTTCGGCGAACACGTGGAAGCGTTCCAAAACGGGCTGGGGCCTTGGATGAAATCGCCGTTCAAATTCCAGCCCTATGGAAAATGCGGCAAAATGCTTAGCGAAGTCGTAGCTCCGCTGGGCAACTGCGCGGACGACATGGCTTTCGTTCATAATATGGTGGGAAAAACTGGAGTCCATAGCCAAGCTACCTACCTACAGGCCACCGGTTTCCAACGCCCCGGTTTTCCAGGCATGGGATCTTGGATCAGTTACGGACTGGGAAGCTTAAACGATGAGTTACCCACCTTCGTCGTCTTACCAGATCACCGTGGTTATGCGTCTAATGGCCCGAAAAATTGGGGAGCAGCATTCCTGCCGACCGACACGCAAGGGACGACAATTTTTCCTCAACGGAAAAATCCGATTGCTGACTTAAAGCCTCAACAGGATTTCGTCACTTCCGACAGTGACCGGGCAGCTCTCTCGTTAGTCAATTCACTGAATCGCAGTTACCAGCAACAGCGTCCCGGTGATGAGCGGCTCGAGGCGCGGATCCGTTCTTACGAACTGGCTGCTCGCCTACAGTTGAGCGCCCCTGAAGCCCTGGACATCTCGCGAGAACCCGCCCACATCCTGAAACTCTATGGATTGGACCAGGCCGGGCGCAAATACCCGGACACGATCAATGTTCCCGAAGAAACCGAGTACTTTGGACGCAAGTGTCTGATCGCGAGACGACTACTGGAACGGGGTGTCCGATTCGTACAAATCTGGTCCGGCAATGACAACAGTTTTCCGCGCCGCAACTGGGACAGCCACGAAGACATTGAACGGGATCATAAGCCGCTGGCACTGGGCATGGCCCACGGCACCGCTGCCTTGATCCAGGACTTGAAACAGCGGGGCCTGTTAAATGAGACCATTGTTCTTTGGACCACGGAATTTGGCCGTATGCCTTCAACCCAGGGAAGCAAAGGCCGAGACCACAATCCATACGTCTTTACCAATTGGCTCTGCGGTGGTGGAATCCAAGGTGGAATTACCTATGGCCCCAGTGACCAGTGGGGCTACAAGCCCTTGGATCGGGATCATCCGACACAGGTCTACGACATCCACGCTACCGTCCTCCACTTGCTGGGAATCGATCACCAGCGGCTAACAGTCCGCCACAATGGCATCGATCGACGATTGACGGATGTCCACGGGCATGTGATTGAGCCCTTGTTAGCTTAATTCGGGCGATTGACATTTTCGGCATCAGCTTCTGCAAGCGAGATCCTAGGAAAGATCGAATTTCACTAGTTTTCGCTCTCACCGGTTGCCTCCTCGGGGCTTTGGCGATCACAATGGTCAGCTGTACTATCATATCTGAATCCAACCAGTCTCCGAGCAGGCTGATTCATCCACGGCAAAGGTAGCAAGTGACATGCAAGTAGAATTTAGCAAACTGGCCCAGGGAATTAAGACGGAAACCGCTTTTGACGTACTGGCGATCGCCAAGCAACTGAAGGCGGCCGGCAAGCGGGTCATTGAACTTGAAATTGGAGACAGTCCCTTCCCGACCACCCGAGCTGCTGCTGCAGCTGGGATCGCGGCCATCGAGGCGGATCACTGTCATTACGGGCCATCGACTGGGTTACCTGAATTTCGCGAGGCAGCCGCCGCTTACGTTCAAGAACAATACTCCGTACCGGCCACCGCTGACTGCGTAGTTGCTGGCCCGGGCGCCAAGAATTTTGAAACCCTGTTTTGTGAAGCGTTCGTTAATCCGGGTGACGGGGTACTGGTCTTTAGCCCTTACTTCCCGACTTATATACCGAACATCGACCGTCGTGGAGGCCGGATTTCTTTTTCCAGTTTACGCCAGGAACGCAGTTTCCGTCCTAACCTCGATGACGTACAAAAGTTCCTGGAAGAGGACCCGCAGCCAAAAGCTATTTTTCTCAATAGCCCTCACAATCCGACCGGCGGTATCGCCACGCATGATGATTTAAAAGACCTGGCTAACCTGGTTCGTGGCCGCAACATTGCGGTCTTTTGTGACGAGCCATACGACCAGATGGCCTGGACTGGCCAGCATCACTCATTGCTGGCTGAAGAAGGAATGATGGATCAATGCGTGGCCGCTTACACTTTC
>CAZXJC010000041.1:0-4310 GCA_964640885.1 uncultured Pirellulaceae bacterium
GTTCCTTAACCGGCACATAGTAGAGCGTCGGATCATCGATAATCCAGGGCGTTGACCAGTTGCGTCCATCGTCACCATTGCAAACGTTAAAGAAGAACGTCCGGAACTGTAATGCTCGAAAGCCATACGGGGACTGCGAGGTGATGTAATCGTCTTTGGTCAGTTTATCGACACCCGCTTTTGCATAGTAATGAAATCTGCCATCAGGCGTCACTGACATACCAAGCGTCCACCAGCCTGTTTGCTGAATCTCCAGGCCATTGAAATCATTTCCACTGCGATTAGCCCGAATCCGCCAGGTTGCGTAACGTTGTTTTGCCCCCGACACCTCTTTACTCTCCAAGTCAAGGAAGAAGCCAGGCCAATAGAGTTCACGTTCACGCCGGCCTCCAAAGGGAGTTTTGGGGCGTTTGTAAGCATCGGCTACACAGGAAGAACGAAACGCGAAGTGACAGCCAATTCGGTTTTCCCACTGAGTGAGCGGGGGCAAATATACACGCACAACTACGTTCGGAGTCTGGGAGACAGGCACCGTGCCACCAAGCAGATAGTGCACATTGGCGATGAAATCATCTTGCTGTTGTTGATACGTGTTCTTACCGGGAATCCCCGTTTGCAATGACTGCAAGAGCAATGAACCTTGACTGCCAGCCAGGCCACCAGCTGGCGTAGCAACCCGTCGAATCACGTCCGGCTGCCCACGTTTAATTCCTTCATACCAGCGGTCGTTCACCGATTCACCGCCAGGACTCCGTTCCCGCTTATCGAGATTCTTACTGCTCTTGGGAAAATAATGGTTAAACTTCCAGTTTGCGTCTTCAAAATCGTCGCCCACTTTCTTTACCGCAACTCCTGTCCCAGGAACCACCGGGGCACTTTGCACAACTGGCGGCGTTGTTTGAGCCATGGCCACTGGTAGCGAAGACCAGCCCAACAACAGGCATACCGACAAAATACAACTAATGATTCGACTGATTTTGAGCGTCAATTCCACGTTCATGCTGAGCCATCCCTGGTAAGCAACTAGAAGCCTGCTGCGCAGCCGCGTGCGCAATACGATCTATAGCAGCATTCATCGGCCTGCTGGCGTGATCATCTTGGACAGAAACCTGCAGTTGGCAAACCTGAAAAACAGGGCCAACTTTAACGACCTGTCAGTAAGGCAGCAGGCCACCAGAGGGCAGGGGGGCAAAAAATGATCGAAACCAGGCTGCAGGCAGCGGTTCCAGACAACATTACTGGCAGAGACTAAATCGACATTTGAGTTCCGCTAATCAGCTTGATGAACTCTTCATTCGATTCCCGGATACCCAGTTGTTTGGTCAACTGCTCCATCGCATCAACGTGATGCATCGTAGTCAGCGTCCGTCGCAGCATGGTCACGGCATGAAGCGTTTCGGGTGCCAGCAGTAACTCTTCGCGTCGGGTACCTGATTGGGTGATATCGATTGACGGCCAAATTCGACGGTCGGCCAGTTTTCGATCCAGCACCAGTTCCATGTTACCGGTCCCCTTGAACTCCTGGAAAATAAGTTCATCCATGCGGCTGCCCGTATCGATCAAGGCAGTACCAACTACCGTAAGCGAACCACCTTCTTCAAAAGCGCGAGCGGTGGCAAACAGTTTTTTCGGTATATCCATGGCCTTGATGTCAACGCCACCAGACATCGTGCGTCCCGTATTACCAACCCACTTATTGAAGGCCCGTGCCAGCCGCGTGATGGAATCGAGCAGCAGAAAAACATCCTGCCCCATTTCCGCCAGGCGTTTACAACGTTCCACGATAAGCTGGGAAAGGCGCACATGACTTTCTACATCCTGGTCCAGGCTGCTCGCAATCACTTCCCCATTCACATTGCGTCGCATGTCGGTGACTTCTTCGGGACGCTCGTCAATGAGCAATACCATGAGCTTTAAATCCGGATGATTCTGGGAAATGCCGTGACTAATATGCTGCAGCATAATGGTCTTACCCGTACGGGGTGGGGCCACGATCAGCGCACGTTGACCCTTTCCTACTGGCGTCAACAAATCCATCACGCGGGTCGTGAGGGGGGTGGGGCCCGCCTCCAGCCTTAACCATTCGTGTGGGTTAATGGGCGTCAACACATCAAAACTTTTTACGTTGGCATATTCTTCTGGTGGTAAGCCATCCACATCCAGGACTTCTCGCAATCGAGGGCCCTGCTGCTTACGGGCTTGTTGAACGGTACCTCGAATCAAGACACCTTCACGCAGTTCATATTTTTCGATCATCGTGCCGGGCACAAAGGGATCGGACCGTTCACGGGAATAATTATTGGTAGGACTTCGCAGGAAACCGTAACCATTTGGATGCAATTCCAACAAGCCGTAGCCCGGTTCAATCGGCGCATTCTTGAAATCGGCCGAATCCTGATGTCCATCACCACCACGACGTCCTGAACCATCACCGGAACGGCGCCTGCGGCGCGACTTACCATTACCACCCGAAGATCGAGATCGACCACCCGAAGAACGGCGGCCATGTCGTTTCTTCCCCATGAGTCACCTAATCCTAACGTACGCGGCTGTTTCCCGATCAAGGTCGGGCCCGCACTATTTAAAAAGCGAATAATTCAACTCTCATCCCAAGTGACATTCACCTCCACTCGAAGCATCTTCGCAACGACTACTAGCCATCGCGGAGAATGTCACTAAACGGCCTACTGTGGCCTGTAAGCAACCAATCAGCATCAGCCGGAAAAACCGTACAGACGACGATTGTTACTATCAGAACCGCAACATCGATCGGCCCAAAGCCGTGATCCTTGACAGTTCGTGGATTTTTTTGAAGCAGTTGTCTGGGAGAGAAATTTGGCTCCCCTTTTTTCCCTGGGGTCATCTCATAACGACCGAAACCAACTGGAGGAGATCGTCTCGAAACTCCTGTACAGGCCTTCGATCGCCTATCCTGATCGGAAAACATCTCGCCCGGTCAGGGTCGCAAATACTGCTTCTGTGGTTTTGACTATTCAAGCTGTCCGATTCTACCGTGAGGATGGCCAGCTTCCGTTCACATCCTTGTTCTTTAAGAGCACTGAAAGGTAATAAACAACCTATTACTGGCTTCTTAGAACAACGATTCTATGAATAAAAGAAACGGCTCTCCTGAGAACATTCTCACCTGTGAATCGTCCGTTTCACAGCGCTCTCAAGGGTGTACTCAACAAACCTAATCGCGTTGAGCAGCAAGCTCGCTATCTGTACAAGACAGATCGACCTAAGACAGCAGTCTTAAGCTATCGGGCATCATACTCGTTGCAGCAGGCGTGTCAAGCGAATCCAGCATTGCCGATTGTGAAAATGGGTACTTTCCCGCAAAACAGTCGGACAGTTTAGCCAATTTAACGGGATTACAGGGGCTAAAAACCCGATGGAAAATACTGAGTCAGGCCGGTTTTTGAGAGTCCTTTCCAGCATCCCGATTTGAACCGTTATGCAATTCTTCTCTCGCTGCTTTCATATCATTTCTTTGATTGCCATCAGCCTGCCGCTGCAAACGGTTGCTGCTGACTCCGTTCCCTGGCGGACAGACATCGAATCGGCAGTTCGTGAAGCACAACAAGAAAACAAACTCGTACTACTTCACTTCTGGGATTACCAGAGCCCACCTTGCCGACGTCTGGAAAAGAACGTCTTTCCGCGACAAGAAGTTGCCGCAGCGATCGAAGCGAACTTTATTCCGGTCAAGATTAACGTCACCGATGCAGCTCGACTGCAGCGGCAATACGATATTCAGCAGTGGCCCACCGATATTATTCTCACTGCCGATCAGCAACAACTGCACCGAGACATTAGCGAACAATCACCGGAAGCGTTTATTGCCGTTTTAAATCAAATAGCTACCCGGAGAACAGCTGACTCCACGGCTATCGTTAAGAGCAGCTATCTCCAAGAGAGTTCTACGACCAGCCAACAAAGCGAGGCGCCCAGCGACGACAACCGACAATCATCGTTTCAAATTGAAGACACGGTCAACTCCAGAGAATCCGTAAATGATTTACAACAGTCTCATCCATCCAGTTCGCTAGGTGATCCGACGATCCCGGACCTTGAGTCGACGCCAGGTCAGCCAGATCTCAGCCCGCGTTCGACTGCTATCAAAGGCACACTGAGCGACGGGCAACAAATCTTTCCAAGGCCCGCCAATCATGCTTTGATCACACCGGTTTCAAACACACAGCAAGAACCATCTCAGCCACCACCGCTAGGATTAGAAGGATTCTGCCCAGTAACTCTGGCTGGCCGGGCGGGAAAATTCCCACAATGGCAGCCGGGCAATCCATAAT
>CAZXJC010000042.1:0-2674 GCA_964640885.1 uncultured Pirellulaceae bacterium
AAACAACTGCTCCACGTGGTTCGCTAATCGCACCATGTATTTTCGCATGGCCGCATCAATCAACGGATCACCCATGGGAGGCATTTGACTGGCCTGCGCCAGGAACAGTTGTTTGCCTTGTGCCAGACCAGCCAGGATCACTTTTTCCAGTTCTGCTGCTTCTGCTGGATCATGCGTGTGAAGCACCAGTTCACCAGCAAATTGCTCGGACAGGTCCAAGTTAACTTCAAGGGCCGAGAGTTTTTCTAGTGCACCAACATAAGCCGCCAGGGCCAGCGGCACCGTTTCCGGGTTGGTTGCTAGTTCCCTCAAGGGAGCTGGGACCATGTCGGCTGAGACAGTAAGGATCACTTCATGATTCGCATCGGCCTGCTTTAGCAATTTAAGCAAGGGACTCTCCGCATCCTTAGCTGCCAGCATACGTGGCAGAAAATCACCCGTCCCAACTAGCAGGGTCTTCTCGTCGGGCATCGTCAGGCTCACCGGCAGTCCGGCGTTCACATTCAAAAACTGGAAACCGTCAATCATTTTTTCTGTAACCAGTCCCTCTGCTTTCAACGTGGGCAACAATGCTGCCAGTTGATGTGGCTTCGAAAGGCGAATAATGGCACCAATTTGTGGAACTGGAGCTTCTTGTGACAACTGCGTTACCGCAACGATCTGGTCAACGTCCTTCACATTGACACCAAGGTGCTGGGTACTGAGAGCTTCCAAGACTTCAATCGGATACAACTGCAAGGCCTGCGAGGAGAGAATTCGCTCCGGTGCCACAACAACCGCCGCCATCGCCGTGTCCGGGATATAAGACAAATCAAGCGGCGCTACGGCTACAGCCGCTGCCGAATCCTCTTCTGCGGATGCCTGCTGGTCCTGGGTCTGTTCTTCGGGCTGGCTAACCTCCTCAGCGCCGTCGCCCTGCTGTGCTACCTCCTTAGAACATCCTGGCAGGCAAACCAGTAAGAGGATCAGCAATGACAACAGGTTTCGCAGGGACAGAGTGGCTGACTTTTTGCTTGCAAATCGCATGAAACGTTCCTTGCAATGGTTTTTCAGAAAAATGGCTGACAAAACAGAACCGTCACGCCAGCTGGACCACGTGGCTCGACTGATACTGGGATAATCGTTTTTCAGTGTAAAGATGGGACACAAAATGACAATTTCTTCTTTCCTGTCGACAGCTCCGAGAGGTTAAAACTTGCCCAGGCAACATGGCTTAGGACAAGCTCACCCGGCAGTTATCAAAAAACCGCTCAGCCGTCGGCCGGTCCCCCCAAGGTACCAGATCGAACAGCAAATACCAGTAAATCCAACAAGCGATGCTTCCCAGGTGGACTCAAATCGAGTCACCGCAGATTGATTTGGCTCTCAGGCTGGGATATGGTGATAACCGTTTCCTGGACCACCAGACCAAGTTCCAGCATGAATCTCGACAACAGGGTCTTTTTTTACTTTGTTCGCTTGAAGGAATCGACTGATGACCAAATCCAATCACTCCGAAACTACATCTCAATCACCAGCTCCGCGGACCAATGATGCAATCCTGAAAATGGGTCGCCGCCGCTTCGTGGCTGCCGTCACAGCCGCAGCGACCGCCGGTATCAGCCAACAACTGTTTTCCCGTGACTATGGTCCGGGTGCTCCGCCGCAGCGTTATCCCGATCCCGACATCGTGGAGTTGGATAAACGATTCGCTAAATACAAGCTGGGCAACAGTGCCATTCGACGGCTCTATCATAATCCCGAGATGTTGTGGGCCGAGGGTCCGGCCTGGAACGGCGTCGGACGTTACCTGCTCTGGAGTGACATCCCGAACGACGTACAAATGCGATGGCTCGAAGAAGATGGCCATGTCAGCACGTTTCGCCATCCCTCTGGTAACAGTAATGGCAACACGTTTGACTACCAGGGTCGGCAGATTGCCTGCGAGCATGGCAACCGCCGGGTCGTGCGCTACGAGTACAACGGAAAAATCACCGTGCTCGCTGACCAGTTCGCCGGCAAGCAGTTGAACGCACCCAACGACGCGGTGGTTCATCCCAATGACGGCGCGATCTGGTTCACCGATCCCGGTTATGGCAGCCTGATGAACTACGAAGGCCATCGTGCCAACACGGGAAGCGTGCAACCATTCCAAAAAGAAGCGATCTACCGGATCGATGCCAAGACCGGCAAGATTGCCAAGGTGGCCGATGAAATCCACAAGCCAAACGGTCTCTGCTTCTCGCCGGACTATAAAAAACTATACGTGGCTGACACTGGTGCTTCCCACTACCCGGACGCTGTCCGTGATATCAAGGTCTGGGACGTGGTCGATGGCACCAAGCTGGCCAACCGCAAGATCTTTACCTCGATGGACCTCGAGATGACCGAGAAAGATGGCACCAAGACAGTCAAGGCTGGCTTTGCCGATGGCATCCGGGCCGACACCGATGGTAACATCTGGGCCAGTGCTGGCTGGGTCGGCGACGGCTATGACGGTGTGCATATTTTCGCTCCGGATGGAGACCGCATTGGTCAGATTCTGTTGCCGGAAATCTGTTCCAACGTCTGTTTCGGAGGCACCAAGCGGAACCGCCTGTTCATGACCGGTAGCCTGTCCCTGTACGCGGGTTACGTCGAAACCCAGGGTGCCCACATTACCTGATCAGGGTAAACTGAAAATGAACTTGCGATC
>CAZXJC010000043.1:0-13992 GCA_964640885.1 uncultured Pirellulaceae bacterium
GTACCCGCGTTCTGGCCCGACAATGAAACCGTTCGCTATGACATGCTTGACTACGCCGTAGATGTGGAACATTACGATACCCACCTGGGACGTATCCTGAAGCACCTGAAAGCAGCAGGACAACTTGAAAACACGCTGATCGTGGCAACCTCTGATCACGGCATGCCTTTCCCTCGCTGCAAGGGACAGGCCTATGACTATTCCAACCATGTCCCGCTGGCCATCATGTGGCCAGCGCGGCTGAAGAAGCCAGGACGGGTCGTCAGCGACTACGTCAGCTTTGCTGATTTCGCTCCTACCTTCCTGGCAGCCGCTGGGTTAACTTCCCGGCAAACCGGTATGCAACCGATTACCGGACAGAGCCTGATGGATATCATCGGCAGTGAAAAGCAGGGACAGGTAAACCCCCAGCGAGACCATGTCCTGCTCGGTAAGGAACGTCATGATATTGGGCGACCCAACGACTGGGGATACCCGATCCGCGGAATCGTCAAAGACAATGTCATTTATATTCGCAACTACGAAACCGATCGCTGGCCCGCCGGGAATCCAGAGACCGGGTATCTCAACTGCGATGGCAGCCCAACCAAGACCCTGCTACTCAATGGTCGCCGCAACGGTACGCTGGTCGATTACTGGAAGATGAATTTCGGTAAACGCCCGACAGAAGAACTCTACGATCTAAAAAACGATCCCGATTGCGTAAGAAACCTGGCAACGGACAAGAAGTACTCAAAACTCAAGCTGCAACTCGCAAAGGAAATGATTGCTAAGCTTAAGAGCCAGCAAGATCCCCGGCTGACCGGAAATGCAGCTTACTTCGACACCATTCCCTTCGTGAACGGTGGCAATGTACGTTTCTACGAACGTTACATGAAAGGCGAAAAGGTCAGGGCTGGCTGGGTCAATCTAAGTGATTTCGAAGAAAAACCACTCGACTAGGTAAACTCCTTCCCCTCCTACACAAATGGGTCACCATTGCAATGAACAAAATCCTCTCCATCACAGCACTTCTCGTGTTGGGATGCAAAAGCCTGCTGGCCGCACCCAACATCGTTTTTATCTACACCGACGACCAGGCACCCTTCGCCGTCAACGCGGCCGGTGACAAACGTTTTATCACGCCCCATATCGACCGTATTTTCCACGAAGGGGCCCATCTGACGAACAGCTTTGTTACCACGCCTGTCTGCAGCCCGGCGCGTGTGGGACTGATCGCAAGTCGTTACGGGACCGAAATGGGAATCACCGACTGGATTAATCCTGGCCGGGAAGCCAGCCTGGGACTGCGACCAAAAACCCCCACTTGGCCCCAATTGCTGGCCAACGCAGGTTATCGAAACGGCCTCTTTGGCAAATGGCACCTCGGGACTGAGGACAGGTATCATCCAACGAAATTCGGCTATCACACGTTCCTGGGAATCCGTACCGGCGGTTGTCCTCCAAAAAATCCAGTACTGGAACTGACCGATGGTACCGTGAAGAAAGTTTCCGGCTACACCTGTGACATCTTTACGGATCATGCCCTGGAGTTCATCAAGCAAAATCAGCAGCAACCGTTCCTGCTCTCACTCCATTTCCGGGCACCCCATGCAGCCTGGCTGCCGGTTCGTCCAGAAGACTGGGAACCCTTCAAAGACCTTGATCCGGTCATTCCAAATCCTGACTTTCCAAATCTCAACATTCCGGTCATCAAGAAGCGAACCCGCGAATACCTGGCCGCCGTCAAAAGCGTGGATCGAAACGTAGGACGAGTGCTGGCTTTACTGAAACAACTAAAAATCGACCGCAACACGATCGTGGTCTTTACGAGCGATCATGGTTACAACCTGGGCGAACATGGAGTCTGGTACAAGGGAAATGCCATCTATGCCCTAACCAAAAATCCACCTCAACAATGGCCCAAGATTCCCGCGTCCCGACGTCCTAATCTCTGGGACACGTCGCTACGTGTCCCCACAGCAGTCCGCTGGCCAGCAGTGATTAAGCCGAAATCAAAAGTAACCCAGACCGTCTCGAACCTGGACTGGTTTCCAACCTTGCTAAGCATGGCAGGAGTCAAGCTGCCAGCTGACATCACGATTCGTGGCCGCGACTTCGCCCCGTTGCTTAAGGGCGAACAGGTCCCCTGGAACAATGATCTCTACTGCGAGTACAGCATGCACCATGGGGCACAAACTCACATGCGCGGTCTCCGTACCCCGGATTGGAAACTGATGCAAGATTTCGCTTCTCCAGGTCGGGCCGAGTTGTACGATCTAAGCAACGACCCAGAGGAACGTAACAACCTGATCGCCTCCAAGAATCCTGGCCACGTTCGCATTCGAGAAATGCTGGCCGCCAAAATCCACAAGCGGATGGTTCACTTGCAGGATCCGGCACTCAAGCCCCTCTCTCGGATCATGTTCGGTTCCTGCATCAAGCAGGACAAGCCGATGCCTATCTTCAAAACCATTGCCAACGAGCATCCGGAAATGTTTATCTTTCTCGGTGACAACATCTACGCCGACACCACCGACATGACGGTCATGAAAGCGAAATATGACAAGTTGGCAGCGGATCCCGGATTCGCGGGTTTGCTGGAAACGTGTCCTGTCCTGGCTACCTGGGATGACCATGACTATGGAGCCAATGATGCCGGTGCCAGCTACTCGAAACGGGTTGAATCACAACGTATTTTTACTGACTTCTGGAAACTTCCCCGCAACGCAAAACCACGACAAAGACCGGGAATATACGACGCTCACGTCTATGGACCGAAAGGGAAACGGACACAAATAATTCTCCTCGACACACGTTACTTCCGTGGCCCTCTCAAGCGGGGCGAAAGGCGAGTTGGTGGACCTTATTACCCGACTAACGACCCAGGAGTGACGATGCTCGGAGAAGCCCAGTGGAAATGGCTTGAAGAGCAATTGCGGATGCCTGCTGAATTGCGCATTATCGCCACCAGTATCCAGTATATTGCCGAATCTTCCGGCCAGGAAACGTGGTCCAATATCCCGCTCGAACGCGCTCGCCTGTTTAAGTTGATCAAGCAAACCAAGGCTAATGGCATCATCATGATGAGTGGTGATCGCCACTGGGCAGAGATAGCAAGCCTGCCGGGTCCAACTGGCTATCCGCTGTACGACATTACCTCCAGCAGCCTCAACCAGCCGCACGGTCGCGGCACACCTACGATCAACCAATACCGGGTGGTTCCAGAAACCTATCACCAGGCGAACTTCGGCAGCATCCTGGTCGACTGGAAACAGTCCGATCCGACCATTCAACTGAAAATTCTCGACTTGGAAGGCCAGCCACGTATCCAGAAGAAGCTAAAGCTAAGCAACCTGAAGACAGGTGGTTAAGTGGCAAATGACCGGCACTAGGGAATTTCCACTTGGTCCAATCCAGGCGCGGGCGGTGGATACTGAGGGTTGATCTGCTTTAACGCGTCAACGATGACCCGGGTAATCACCAGGTTGCGATACCATTTTTGATCTGCCGGGATTGCGTACCAGGGGGCTGCTTCTGTCGTACAACGATTGAGCATATCTTCGTAGGCTACCATGTAGTCATCCCACCGCTCACGCGTGACCAGGTCTTCAACCGCAAACTTCCAGTTTTTTTCGGGAACATCCAAGCGAGACTGGAACCGTTTTTTCTGCTCTTCTTTGGAAATATTCAGAAAGAATTTTAATATCGTGGTCCCCGTCTCTGTTAACAGTGACTCGAACTGGTTGATCTGCTGGTAGCGAGCTTGCCAAACCTCTTCCGGTACCAACTCACGAACGCGGACTGCCAGCACATCCTCGTAGTGGGAACGGTTAAACACCCCGATCATGCCGGCAGCTGGAACTTCTCGGTGGATCCGCCACAGGTAGTCGCGAGCCAACTCTTGGCTAGTCGGTAACTTAAAGGAACTAACGCGAATCCCGCGAGGATCAATCCCCTCAAGGACACGGCGAACGCTGCCATCTTTACCACCCGCGTCCATAGCCTGGAGAACAATCAGTAGTTTCCTGTCCTGGGCCGCATAAAACCGCTGCTGCAATTCAAACATCTCCTTGCGCAAGGCTTTCCGCTCTTCCTCGGCAGCTTTTCGATCTGAACAAAAGTCATGACCAGACGTGCTTAAATCGTCAATCGCAACAACATTTCCCGGCTCCAACCGGTGCAAACTACTCATCAAGTGATATCCTCTAATCTTAAACCCTTCTTCTCGGCACAAACTCGACCAAATCCTTTCAATCTATCTATCATAATCACAGTTAAATCCCTGGGTATAGATGCTAATCGTTTCTTAACAATTTGGGTCAGGAGGATTCTCTCGCAAACATTTGCAATGGTGAAGAAGATTCAAGTAAACTAGGCTTCGAAGGTACTCCGATAGCAAGGACAAAGATGTCCTTCTGACGACTACCAAGGAAATCCATAATGACTGCACTAAACCGACGAGAACTCATGCAAATCGGTGGCATCAGCCTGGCTGGGCTGTCACTCTCGAGTCTCGTCGAGGCTGAAGCCCTGGCGGCTCCGCTTTCAGCCGATGCCAGCTTCGGGCGTGCCAAGAACATCATTTTCCTCTACCTCAATGGTGGTCCACCCCAACACGAAACGTTTGATCCGAAACCGGATGCCCCGGCTGAAGTGCGCGGACCTTTCAATCCCATTCAAACGAATATCCCGGGTATGCAATTTTGCGAGTTGCTCCCGCGAACCGCCGCCATTGCCGATAAACTCGCCGTGGTTCGCTCGATGGCCACCGACGACAATATCCATTCTTCCAGCGGCCACTGGGTCCTGACCGGCTACAAGTACCAGGGACCAAATGCCCGCACGATTCAGCCAACCGACTGGCCCTATTTCGGATCGCTTATCAAACGGTATCGACCCAGCGAAAAAATGCCCGCATTGAGTGCCGTCTGGGTGCCAGACGTCATTCGCCTCAACGATAATGTAACGCCCGCGGGTCAAACCGGCGGCATGATGGGATCGCAGTGGACTCCGGAACGATTCATCGGTGATCCTGCTCAACCCGATTATAAAATCGAAGGACTCGAACCACTGGGGATTAGCTCCCAACGATTACAACAGCGACAATCATTACTCTCTCAACTGGAAGACCGTCTCCGCCAGGTGGAAAAATCGCGGTCGGTCAACCTCTTTAACACCTACCAGCAACAAGCCTACGACCTGCTAACTTCCGGACGAGCCCGCAAGGCCTTTGCCATTGGCGAAGAACCGGACGCCGTTCGAGACCGTTACGGCCGCAATCGCTGGGGACAATGCGTGCTGCTGGCCCGCCGACTAATCGAATCCGGCGTCCGCCTGGTCCATGTTAACTGGCCACGAGAACCCGGAGACAATGCTGTCGACAATCCCCTCTGGGACACTCATGCTCAGAACCACGACCGACTCGAAGACGTCCTCTGCCCCATTTTTGACGTTGGTTTTTCAGCGTTGATTGAAGACTTGGACCAGCGCGGCTTGCTGGAGGAAACACTGGTTGTTGCCATCGGTGAATTTGGCCGTACTCCCAAGATTAATCCCAAGGCAGGACGTGACCATTGGGGCCCCGTCTTCAGTTTTGCCATGGCCGGTGCCGGAATCAGCGGCGGTCAGGTTTACGGCAGCTCGGACAGCCAGGGAGCTTATCCCAAGACCAATCGAGTAGAACCGGGACACCTCACTGCCTCCATCTTTCATTTAATGGGACTCAACTACCAGGGTACCTTCAGTGATCCCAGCGGCCGCGAACTGGCACTCACCCAGCAGGCCCCCATCTGGGAACTGCTGGGGACTCGACCTGCCACTGAGATGCGGCTGCAATCCACGGGAGACGTAGCCCGGGTCCCTTATTTCGATGAAACACGCATCCTGGCCAACACCGATTTTTCAGGAAACACACCGATCCTACCCGCAACCAGTCCTTCCCGACCCAAGGGATGGCGATCACTTACTCCCCTGCTCGCAAGTGACGAAAATCAATTTGGAACGCAGGTTGCAGCGCCAACCAAGTTGGCAACCTTGCAACTAGACCAGCATCTGACAATTGGCATTGGCCAAACGAATGCCGGCAAAGAATTGGAAATTGCCGCCGACACCAGGCTTCTGGTCGGACAAGAAGTCCGTAGTCCATTTGCAGGCACGTTTCAGCTGACCGTCGACTTGATCGGCCAGACCGACGATCCTGGCCTCTTTAAAGAACTTTTCGAAAAACAGTTCGAGTGCCAGATTCTTTACTTCCAGTTAATGGACAAGGCCAAGCAGATCACCTCTATCAAGACTCTGGCCGCGCTGCCGTTTACACCCCTGCTACTTGATCCGGACCAACCAAACCTCCAGCGAGTGAAACTCATTAAGGAGTTCGTCAATCCGAAACCTGGCAGTAATTTTTCCTTCGGCCTGGGTATGGGAATCGGCGTGCAAGTAGCTAAAAAAACGGCTAATGCTTTAAAGATTCCGGCCAGTCGGACGCTTCTGCACGTAGCCCGCGTCGAGCTGGAATTTTTGGGGAAGGAAGTCAATCAAGACGTTACGGTCTAGACCCCACGGATAGTCGTTCTGCGAGCAGAAATCCTCTTTTTTTGCCGGTGCCCGGAGTTTCTTTCTCGATGTCTGCTGTGGCAGGACAAGTGCCACTTTAGACTTATTTTTCAGGGTTACAACTGTCTCTGGCAGGAAAACGACCGGTCTGAATCGCCTTCCCGGGACGCTTTCCAAAAATCTTTCTCCAATTCTGCGCAAGATTCGCCCCCAGACCCGGTATTGAGGGGTGAGGTGGGAAAACGACCTCTGAATCGGCAAGTTACAAGAAACATTTTTCAGTGAGCCCGAGGAGAAAGATCATGTTCGTGAAGAAATTTACTGCCCTGTTGTTGGTCCTGTTCGCAATTCAAACCAGTGTCGTCGTCGCCGACGGTACGCAACCCAGTCGTGAAGTGCTGCTGATCGTTGATTCGTCAGGTAGCATGAAAGAAAAGACTTCTGATGGCATCGAGAAAATGACCGCTGCCAGACAAGCTCTCCAAAAAGTTCTTCCGCAACTCGACGGCGAACACGTCGGGCTGTTGTTGTTCGGTCACCGTGTCGCGGGAAACCGAGCCGGTTGTTGCGAAGACATCGAGTTGGCCATTCCGATCAGTCCACTCTCATCTTCCAAGTTCACCTCGACCGTGAACACAATTGAGCCTCTTGGAAGCACTCCCCTGGCCCAATCCTTGTGGGTTGCCAAGGACGTGATCAGCAAACGTAAGCAAGACGTGCAGAAGTCAATCATCGTATTGACCGACGGAAATGAAACTTGCAACGGCGATCCGGAAGCTGCTGCTGCTGCCCTGGCCGCTCTGGGCATTAACGTTAAAGTCCATGTCGTCGGTTTTGCCGTCAACGCACAGCAAGAGCGACAGTTAAAGAGCATCGCAGCCAGTGGTAACGGCAAGTACACCAGTGCTAAAGATGCTTCCGACCTGATCGAGAAGTTACCCGAGTTCCTGCTGGAAAAGCCAGCCCCGTTGCCCGAGCCGACGGTCGAACTCTCCCGCATCGAAGCTGCCCTGGTAGCCCGCCTGCAGGACAAGGACTTCATCGTTCGCAAGAAAGCAGCTGAAACGCTGCAGAAAATGAAGGCCGTTGCAACAGTCCCTTACCTGGCCAAAGCGATTCAAGATGAAGAGCGAATCTCTGGAATCACCTATTCCAAAGAAGCTGCTCTGCAAGCACTCGCAGCACTGGCTCCTGAACAAGTGGTCGATGCCTTGCGACGAACCGCCAGTTCGGAGAATCGAGCCGTTCGCCAATGGGTCGCTAAAAAACTGGCTAACGCCCAGGAACAATCGACTGGTACGAAACTGTCGTCCGTCGATCAAACGCTAGTTCACTTCCTCAATGACAGTGACTTCCTGGTGCGATCAGCCGCTGCCAACTCGCTGCGGACTCGCAAAACTACCGCTGCTGGACCCCACCTGGTGCGAAGCATCCTGGATGAACAGTCAATCAGCGGACTGAAGTACGCCAAAGAGGCAGCCTTCCAAGCTCTCAAAATTGTAGCTCCTTCAGAAGTTGAAGATACCATTTTGAAGGCCATGGAATCGAAGAATGACAAGGTGCGAAGTTGGGCTACTGATAAACTCGCCGATCTCAACTAATTAGTGATCCCACACCGCACTGTTAAGGGGAACCTGGTCTCGCAAGAGCCCAGGTTCTTCTTTTTTCTTGCCTCAAGTCAGCAGATTCTCGCTGGCAAGTAGCGTAAGAGCTGCCGCTGGTTTACGATAACCAGCGTTCACACAAGTTCCAAACTCCAACAAGGTATTTCCTCCAGTGACTGAAACCCAAGTCGATATCGATTTTTTCCAGCGAGAGCTGCAATCGTTTCTGCCAGATCGGATCTTCGATGCCCATACCCACCTCTGGAAACACGACCTAATCAACTGGACGGTACCAGGCGTTAGTGGGGACTGCGGGTACGCAGAATACCAACAGTGCATGCAAGCGGTTCACCCCGGTCGACCCACCGAGGCCCTCTTTATTCCTTTTGTCACAGTTGAAAACCGTGACCAGTCGCTGGTCGCAAATGAATGGATCTCCCAGCAACTGGAACATGACCGGAATTGTCGAGGCCTGTTCTTCGTGAAACCGGAAGATGACCCCGAGTGGATCCGGGAAAATGTCCAGCGACTCGGACTACACGGTCTCAAGTGCTACCACACGATGGCAGCAGTCACGCCAACCTGGGAAGCTGATGTCGACGCCTTCTTGCCAGACTCTTTCATGAAGGTAGCTGATGAGGAAGGCTGGGCAATCACACTACACATCGTCAAGTCACGCGCACTTGGTGACCCTGCCAATATCGAATGGATCCGTCGCAATTGCCAGGCGTATCCAAATATGAAGCTGATCCTGGCCCATTCCGGACGCGGCTTTCAACCGGCCCACAACCTGGAAGGACTCCCTGACCTGGTCGGCCTGGACAACGTTTTCTTTGATACAAGCGCTAATTGTGAACCGATTGCCCACCAGGCCATTATCCGTATCCTGGGACATGAGCGGCTGATGTATGGGACTGATTTGCCGATCAGTCACATGCGTGGACGCTCCCTGTCGACAGCCGACACCTTCATTTGGATTTACGAACAGACACCGGTCTGGGAAGAGAATCATACTCTGATTGAGCCAGTTTTAATCGGACTGGAGCACCTAAGGTCCTTGAAATGGGCCTGCTGGTCTGAAAAACTAACGGATTCGCAAGTGGAAGACATCTTCTACAACAACGCTGCCAAACTACTGGGCGTCGATGCTGCCGCACCGACGGATTCATAAACCATCAAAGGAGCTTCCTAATTCCATGAAAACCACTCAACTACTGATCATGCTGTTTGTCCTCTCCATCGTTGCCCGACCGTTAACAGCAGCAGAGCAACTCCTCTACCTGGCTTCACTACAAGAGAAAACAGTGGTGGTCGCCGCTATCAACGAGAAGACCGGGGTCCTGGAAGAGAAACACAAAATCACTTTGCCCGGTAATCTCGGCCCGATGGCTTTCTCGCCGGATCGCAAGTTGATCTATGCCGCCCAGACCAATGCCGGTGACCTGCCAGCGGTCGTCTCAACCCTGCAGCGTCAGGCAGATGGCTCCCTAAAAATACTCAAGACAGCCAAGATCAATTCCCGGGCACCCTATATCCAGGTCGACAAGTCGGGAAAATTCCTGCTGGCCGCTCATTATGGACCAGGTGAAGTGACCATGTATCGAATCACCGACGGACTTTGTACCGATGAAATGCTCGACCTCCACAAGACCGAGAAGACTGCCCACTGCATCGAAGTCGACCCCTCCGGAAAATTCGTCTTCGTCCCTCACACGGCGCCAAACAAGGTCTACCAGTACACCCTCGATGCAGCCGCCGGCAAGCTGGTTCCCAACAAGCGACCCTTTGCCAAGGGGCCCGACGAAGACCATCTTTACCACCAGCCACGTCACATTACGCACCACGAGGCGCTGAAAATGGCATTTACCTCCAATGAACGGGGAGGTGGCATCTCGGCTTGGAAATTTAGCCGCCGCAAGGGAACCCTCAAACTGGTAGAAACCCTGTCAACACTTCCCCCTAACTACGAAGGAAGTAGTGCGGCAGCAGATATTCACATCACCCCCAATGGTCAGTTTGCCTACGTCTCCAACCGCGACGTCACCAAGCGACCCGAGGGAACCGCCATGAAGGACACGCTGGCTGCTGTCTCCATCGATGCCGAAACGGGCAAGATGAAAATCGTTGGTCATTATCCAACCGGACATCATCCACGGTCGTTTTGCATCGACCTGACGGGAAACTTCCTCTTCGCAGCCGGTCAAAGGTCCTCCAACCTCTATGCCTACCGCATCAACCAGGAGACGGGAGCCTTGGAACACCTCAAGACCTATCCCACCGGTGGTACCCCCATCTGGGTCATGTGCGGCTGGCAAAAGCCGTAGTAGAGCGGTAGCACAACTTGTGCCTTATAGACTCGACCCACGACACCAACTTTGCAATGGAATGACTATGCAGAACAACGAGAATCTCACCACCGAGCGTCCAACCTTCGTCACCCACCTGGAGTGTGGGCTGGCGGGGGATCATTACGCGGCAGACGAGGTCCATGAGTTATCGCAGGCAGGTAGACCCCTACTGGTCAAATACGACCTGGAAGGCCTGGCCGCAGCAGTCTCCCGAGAACAACTGGCCCAGCGACCAGCCGACATGTGGCGCTACCGTGAGTTTTTACCCGTTCGCAAGGCTGACAACATTGTCAGCTTGGGCGAATGCCACACACCACTGGTCTCTCTCCCTCGCCTGAAAGCCGGCAGTGGAGACTTAATCATCAAGGACGAAGGGCGACTGCCAACCGGGTCTTTCAAGGCGCGGGGCCTTTGCATGGCAGTCTCGATGGCCAAGGAACTGGGAATCAGCAAGGTGGCCATGCCTACAAACGGAAACGCCGGCGCTGCCCTGGCTGCCTATGCCAGCCGTGCCGGTATCGACAGTTATATTTTCTGTCCGGCTGATACACCGCCGATCAACGTGGAAGAAATCGCCGCCCAGGGTGCCCAAGTCTGGCGCGTCAATGGACTCATCAATGACTGTGGCAAGATCGTTGGCCAGGGAAAAGAAGCAACGGGCTGGTTCGATTTCTCAACACTGAAGGAACCTTACCGAATTGAAGGTAAGAAAACGATGGGGCTGGAGCTAGCCGACCAGTTCGGCTGGCAAGTACCTGACGTCATTTTCTATCCGACCGGTGGCGGAACTGGACTGATCGGCATGTGGAAAGCCTTTAACGAACTGCAGGCAATGGGCTGGCTGACGGGAAAACTGCCCCGCATGGTAGCGGTACAGTCGACCGGCTGCGCCCCGATCGTAAAAGCCTACGAAGAGGGGACCGAGCATGCGGATCTCTGGGAAAATGCTCATACCGTCGCTTCTGGGATTCGAGTTCCGGTAGCGGTGGGAGACTTCCTCATCCTGCGAGCCGTCCGAGCAAGCGACGGTTTTGCCACCGCCGTGGAGGACGAAGCCATCATCGCGGCGGGCCAGGAAGTTGCCGAGCGGGAAGGCTTCCTGATGTGCCCCGAAGGGGCCGCCACCTATGCTGCCTATAAACAGGAAATTGCCAGTGGGCGAGTCAGCCCTGACGAAACGGCAGTCCTTTTCAACTGTGCCACCGGCCTCAAATACCCCCTCGCCCCGGTCGAGCATAGTATCGATTGCACGCAACCGGTCGATTACAGTCAATTCGATTAACGGTTCCTCACTCGAAGAAATTCGCGGCACCATGGCAGAAATACTGGTCACTGAAAATGTCGTGGGCAAGGCGATGGACCAGTTGCGCAACCAGTTCGACGTCCTCTTCGAACCCCAGGCCTGGCAGGACATTCCCCAACTGAAATCACTAATTAGTAATGTTCAAGCTCTCATCGTTCGCAATCAAACCACCGTCACTGCAGAATTGATTGCCGCAGCAGAAAACCTGAAAATCATTGGCCGTGCTGGAGCCGGGCTCGACAACGTCGACGTGGATGCAGCCACCGAAGCGGGAGTCGTAGTGACCTACGCCCCTTCTGAAAACTCCCTCTCCGTCGCTGAATTAACGATCGGCCTGATGCTCTCACTGGCGCGCAACATTCCTGCCGCGGTTGCCGACACTCGACAAGCTGGCTGGAATCGCAGCCAATTCACTGGTCGTGAACTCGCTGGTAAAACCCTGGGAATCGTTGGTATTGGCCGCATCGGTACGCTGGTGGCCCAGCGTGCCCAGGCGTTTGGAATGACCCTCCTGGCCCACGACGATTATGTCGATCCCGAAGCACCACACTTGCAACCATTGAATGTCCAACTGACTTCACTCGAACAGCTACTGGGTGAGGCTGATTTCGTTGCCTGTCACGTTCCACTCAGCGAAGAAACACGTGACCTGTTTGGCCAGGACCAGTTTCAACAAATGAAACCAGGGGCCGTCTTCATCAACACCTCACGCGGAGAAGTCGTCAATGAAACGGCTCTCGTCATGGCACTCCAGAACCAGGAACTGGCTGGCGCCGCACTCGATGTACGCAGTACCGAACCACCGGTAGCGGGCGAATTGGAACAAATGGAAAACGTCATTCTTACGCCTCACATCGCTGCCTTTACCGATGAAGCACAGCAGCGGGTGGTAGCCACCGTTTGCCAGGACGTGGCCGCCGTATTGCAAGGCCAGCAAGCGATCAATGGATTTAATCTTTCCCAGCCAGTTGAGTAGGGCTGAATGACCGTATTTAGAGACGAGGAAACCAGGTGACAGACACGATCAACGTAGGACTGATGGGAGCCGGCTGGTTTGGCCGCGAAGCCCATCTGACGAATCTACTCAATCTCGACGGCGTGCAAGTTATTGCGGCTAGCAGTCGCAGCCAAGAGAGCCTCGACCAGGCCCGCGCACTAGCCGGTGACCAATTGCAGACTTTCACCGACTGGCAACAAGTTCTTGAAATCGAAGCCATCGATGCCGTCGTGATTGCACTGACCAATGACCAGCACCATGCGGCGGCCCTGGCTGCCTTTAAAGCCGGCAAACATGTACTCTGTGAAAAACCACTGGGCCTGACAATTGCTGAATGCAATGACATTATTGCTGCCTCCGAGGCAGCCGGACGGGTACTGCAAGTCGGTCACGAAATGCGTTTTCAGCGGATGTACCAGGAAATGAAAACCATGGTTCAACGCGGAGACATCGACGACCTGCATCTCATGTGGTGCCGTGAATTCCGCGGCCCAATGCGACCTGGCTGGCGATCCAGCGAAGCTCTCACCGGCGGTACCATCCTGGAAAAAAATTGCCATCACTTCGATCTCTTTAACTGGATCATTGATCGCCCGCCACTACGAGTCGCAGCCATGGGAGGTCGTGATGTCCTGCTGGATCGGGAAATTCTCGACAATGCCCAAGTACTAGTCGAATACCAGGACGGTCGCCGCGCCAGCCTGGAGTTGTGCCTGTTTGCTCCTCACGGCGGTGACACCGAAATTGGTGTCGTCGGCAAGAGTGGCCGTATCGATACGCTCAACCAGGCCCTGCAGCTGGTCCATCATGACTTCGAGAACGCTACCCGCCACGAGATCGACGTGACTGATTCGATCGATGAAGCTGGCTTCACCGACGCCTCCGGGAGAATCGATCGAGGCATTCTTCCCGAGTTAGAGCATTTCATCGACTGCTGTCGGCAGGGGACACAGCCACTCACCGACGGTCCATCTGCTCGCCTGAGTGTGGCCGTCTGTTTGGCTGCCCAGGAGTCAATCAGGCGTGCCGCCATGGTCACACTCGAGGAGATCCTCGAGGGCTGAGCAAGCAGGGCTTCCTTGATAAAAACCTCTTACTCCGCTGCGGCTGGCTTCTTTTTCTGATTTCGCTGGCCACGGTTCTTCTTGCCACCAGCGTTTGCCACGCCGATATCCTTGAGCGTGTTAGCTTTCAGGTGCTTCACGT
>CAZXJC010000044.1:0-6163 GCA_964640885.1 uncultured Pirellulaceae bacterium
TCCTTTACGGTCGTATCGATTATGAGCGCAAAGACGCGCCTCAACACGCCCAAAGCTTCAAGCTAGACCGAATGCGCGAGTTGATGCGCCGCCTGGGCAATCCACAAGATGATTTGAAGATTATTCACATTGCCGGAACCAAGGGAAAAGGTTCCACCGCACACATGATAGCTGCCGTCCTCAAGGCTGCCGGACTGCGTTACGGGCTCTATACATCACCACACCTTGAAACTCTCGAAGAACGGTTCGTCGTTGATGGCCACAATTGCTCGTCTACCGAACTAATTGAACTCATTGGTTTAATCCGCCCTGTCGTTACAGACATGGACCAACTGGCAGAGAAACAATCGGATCCGAGTGGGAAACCGACTTTTTTCGAAATCACAACCGCCATCGCACTATTGCATTTCTATCGACAAAACGTGGACCTGGCGATTGTTGAAGTCGGGCTAGGCGGCCGACTTGATTCAACAAATATCTGCCACCCTTGTGTTAGCGTAATCACCAGTATTAGTTACGATCACGTTCACTTGTTGGGCGATACGCTGGAACTGATCGCTACAGAAAAAGCTGGCATCATCAAATCCAATGCTCCGGTGATTAGTGGTGTCGAACAGGATGAACCCAAGAAAACGATTCAAAGAATCTCAGAACAACGGGGTTCGCCAATCTGGCCCCTGCACGAAGACTTTCACCTACAGGTAGCTACTACTGATCTGAGCACTCCTAGCCAGCAACCGCAGCGGTTCGACTGTTTCCTGAATACCGATTCCCATCAACAACGCTGGTCGAATCTGAAACTGGCCTTAAATGGCAGTCACCAGCTTAATAATGCGGCAGTGGCTCTGGCTACGCTGGCCCGCCTGCAACAACAAGGATGGGAAATTCCTCCCGAAGCGTTTTTACGTGGACTGGCCAGCGTGCGTTGTCCAGCTCGCATCGAAGTCATCTCGGATCAGCCCACGGTCGTGATTGATACGGCTCATAACCAGGCCTCCGTAGACTCGCTCGTTCAGTATCTCGATAAACAAGAACAAGCCTCTCGTCAAATCCTGGTTTTCGCAGCCAGCAGCGACAAGGATATTAGTGGAATGTTAGCTTTGCTGCTTCCCTGCTTCGATGTCGTTATCCTGACGCGCTATGCCACCAACCCACGTGCACTCGATATTGAAGAACTGGAACAGGAATGCCAGCTAGTGATCAGCAAGTTCGACTCGGAGACTGCTGTACCATTTATCGAATCCGCAAAAGACCCGGATACTGCCTGGCAGCGAGCTCGTGAACTTGCAGAAGCAAATGATCTCGTCTGTATTACGGGATCGTTTTACCTGGCCGGAGAAATCCGCTCCCTCATCACCAATCAACAGACCGCCCAGATTGCATCCTGACTGGAACCAGACTGTGGATCGGTCAACAAGGCAGCTGCAACAGAGGGGTGATTTTTACACCAGCAAGCTCGGCGCATCTTTTGATTGGGGTATACTAAAAATTACAGCGTTAAGTGCCGTCATCTTTTCGCCTTATCCTTGGAAACAGGAAATGCATTCGACCGTTTGCTACCGGAAAAGCATGAGCCACACCCAGCCGCTTTATGCAATTCATCGGACAACTCGGCGGTCAACCTGCCTGGTGATCCTCACGTCACTAATCGTAGTCATGCTGGCCAGACCGTTGGCAGCTCAGGTGCTGGCGCCAAAAACAGCAAAGCCAGCAAACCGCTCCATCGAATTCAATCGGGATATCCGGCCGATCCTTTCCAACAAATGCATCGTTTGTCATGGTCCCGACGAAAAGCACCGCAAAGCTGAGCTCCGACTGGACGACGAGACCTCGGCAAAAGCATCTGTAATCGTTGCCGGGGACTTACAGAAAAGCAAGCTTATCACACGTATCACCTCGACTGACGCCGACACGCAAATGCCGCCCCCCGATTCAGGCAAGACACTCACGAAGGCCGAGATCACCTTGCTTAAACAATGGATCCAGAGCGGTGCTGACTACCAGCCTCACTGGGCCTATGTCGCTCCCAAGAGATCGCCAGTACCTCGCGTTAAGGAAACAACCTGGTCGGCGCACTGGATCGATCGCTTTATCCTTGCCCACCTGGAAACGCACGGGGAACGTCCTGCACCCGATGCCGATCGACTGACCCTGCTGCGTCGCGTCTACTTCGATCTGGTTGGGCTTCCGCCAACACCCGCAGATGTAGACAAGTTTCTCAAGGATCCAGACCAACAGGCGCTGGCACGAGTCGTGGATCGACTTCTCGCATCAGAACGTTTTGGCGAGCGAATGGCCATGTACTGGCTGGACCTGGTTCGGTATGCGGACACGGTTGGCTATCACGGCGACCAGGACCATGCGATCTCCCCCTACCGTGATTACGTAATCGATGCCTTTAACCGCAATCTCCCCTTTGATCGGTTCACCCGGGAACAACTGGCAGGTGACCTCCTTCCTAATGCTACCGTCGACCAGAAAGTTGCCACCGGTTACAACCGCCTGCTGCAAACATCCCACGAAGGCGGGGTGCAATCCAAGGAATACCTTGCCATTTATGCGGCGGATCGTGTTCGCAACTTCTCCAATGTCTGGCTCGGGGGAACCATGGGATGTTGCCAATGCCATGACCACAAATACGACCCTTACACCATTAAAGATTTTTATTCGTTAGTGTCATTTTTTGGCGACATTGACGAAGCACAGCATTTCAAGCTGGGATCCAATGCACTTCCCACCCGCCGTCCACCGGAAATCACCGTGTTGAGTCGACAGCAACGGGAACTCGAAGCCAAACTGCTGGTCCAGATCGCTGAACTTACCAAGGTGCTCAAGAACAGTAATCTTCCAGAAGCAGGAGAAGAGAAGAAAAAACAATCGGCCCAGCTCAATGAACTTCAGACCCAACTGGCCACATTACGAAAAAAAGCCCGGCCCTCTATGATCACGGTCTCCATTAAGCCGCGCGAGATACGATTGTTACCGCGAGGAAACTGGCTGGACGACAGCGGACCGATCATGGTTCCAGCGATACCGGAATTCCTCGGAACTATCACTCCAGAGAAGGGTACAGCCACGAGACTGGATCTGGCTAACTGGCTAGTTGACTCACAAAACGGTATCGGCGGCCTGACAGCCCGAGTCATGGCCAATCGTCTCTGGTACCTTTTCATGGGTGAGGGAATTTCACGATCTCTCGACGACTTCGGTGGCCAGGGTGAGCCACCCACACACCCGGAACTCCTCGATGCACTGGCACTGGAACTGCTGAACCATGACTGGAACCTAAAATACCTAATTCGTGAAATTGTCCTTTCACGAACCTATCGGCAATCATCCCGCGCCAGTGCTCAGCAACTGGCAAAAGATCCCGACAATCGCCTGTTCGCTCGCCAGTCACGATTTCGCCTGCCGGCAGAAATGATACGAGATAACGCCTTAGCTGTGAGTGGACTACTGGTCCACGAGCTGGGAGGTATTTCAATTCGTCCCTACCAGCCAGCTGGATATTATCGGCACTTGAATTTTCCCAAGCGAACTTACAAATCAAACACAGACCAGAACCAGTGGCGGCGCGGGGTCTATGTACACTGGCAACGCCAGTTCCTGCATCCCATGTTGCGTGCTTTCGATGCTCCCAGTCGCGAAGAATGCACTGCCCAACGCACACGTTCCAACACCCCGCTTGCTGCGATGGCCTTACTGAATGATCCAACCTTTTTCGAGGCAGCCCAAGGCCTGGCGTTACGTGTGCTGGCCAACGGGGGAAATTCCGACGCCTCCCGCCTGCGGTATGCGTTTCGATTAACACTGTCACGCGAAGCAACCTCATTTGAATCAGAGAAGCTGCTTACACTGCTCAGCCAATCCCGCCAACGATACGGCGCTGCCAAGCAGGCCGCGGACCAGGCTACTCAAGCAGCACTAGCACGACTGAAACCCGAGCAAAAGATCGGAACAAGCGAGCTGGCGGCATGGACCACGATCTCTCGGGTATTATTGAATCTCAGTGAGACCATTACACGCAATTGACATGTAGGGCTATACCGTGGAACCTCTTCAACTAAAGCGACGATCATTTCTCACGCGAACAGGTATCGGCCTGGGGGCCACCGCTCTAGGAGGACTGTTAGGGAAAGATGGCATCGGCGCAGAAGCGGGCGTGGCAGGTCTCCCCCACCACCGGCCCAAGGTTAAGCGGGTGATCTTCCTTTGCATGGCCGGAGGACCTTCTCACCTGGAAACTTTTGACTATAAGCCCAAGCTTGCGGAGCTTGATGGCAAACCGATGCCCGCCTCTTTCACTAAAGGCCAGCCGATTGCCCAGTTGCAAGGCCAGTCGCTTAAGTGCCAGGGGCCGCTGGTAAAATTTCGTAAACACGGCAAGAGCGGGATGGAGATCAGCGATTTCCTTCCCTGGCACGCCAAGATGGCGGACGATATCTGCGTGCTACGCTCACTAGTAACCGAACAAATTAACCACGATCCGGCCCATACCTTTATGAACACGGGGACCGGCATCAGTGGTCGTCCCTCGATGGGTTCATGGATCAATTATGGACTGGGGAGCACCGGTGAAAATCTTCCGGGATTCGTCGTCTTAACCAGTGTTGGTGGTCGTAATCCCCAGCCTATCGCGCAACGTCAATGGTCAGCCGGCTTCCTTCCGGGACGATTCCAGGGAGTCGAGCTGAACTCCGTCGGCAACCCCGTACACTACGTTCGCAACCCGGCTGGTGTCGACCTTGTCGAGCAACGGTCTGTGGTAGAAACCATCGCGGCACTGAATCGAAAACGGAACGTAACATTCCGAGATCCAGAGGTAGAAACTCGCACCAAGGCCTATGAGTTGGCGTTTAAAATGCAGATGTCTGTTCCGGAACTGGTCGATTTTTCTGACGAACCACAAGAAGTTCTTGACTTGTACGGAGCCAAGCCTGGCGACGGATCGTTTGCATCAAACTGCTTGCTCGCTCGCAGACTCGCCGAACGGGGTGTACGCTTTATTCATCTCTACCATCGCGGATGGGATCATCATGGTGACCTCGTGCGTTACATGAACATCTGCTGCGGGCTGACCGATAAACCCACCTACGCGCTGGTACAGGATCTGAAACGACGAGGCATGCTGGACGACACCTTAATTATTTGGGGGGGTGAATTCGGTCGCACCCCTATGTTCCAGGGCAAAGGTGGACCGGGACGTGATCACCACATGAAGGGATTTTCGATGTGGATGGCAGGTGGGGGAATCAAGGGTGGACTCACCTATGGTGGCACCGATGAACTCGGTTACAACTCGGTGGATAATATCGTCCATGTGCGTGATCTGCACGCCACCATGCTGCACCAACTCGGTATCGACCACCGGCGGCTGGCCGTCAAGTTCCAGGGACTGGACATGCGGCTGACAGGTGTCGAAAAATCTCGTGTCCTGACCGATATCCTGGCTTAACCTGTCAGCTCAGAAATCCATGCTGGATTTGAAACCAATCGGCGTTAAACTGGTAACCTCCCGAGTCGGAGATATTGAGTTGCTTAGCTAAAAGGAGATAGACCATGGCTGCCCGAATCAACTGGTACTACCATCGCAATAGCTGACAGAGTTGCACTAAGTCGCAAGAGTTTCTTGCCAACGCTGGAGCCACGATCGTCGAACAAGTCGATGCCCGAAAGACAAAGTGCGGTGAAAAAGAGACCCTGGAGCTGGTTCGTTCCATGGACCAGGTCTGGGCCGCACGGGGTAAAAAAGTCGTGCACTTTGACCTGAAAAAAGAAAAACCCGCGAACGCGGACCTGCTCAAGGCCCTGCTAGGGCCTTCCGGCTCATTACGGGCACCGGCAATCACGCGTGGCAAAAAATTGTTCGTAGGATTCCATGCCGATGTCTACCAGGAACATCTGACGTAAACATCCTCTGGATGTTAATCAGGGACGTTCGGCAAACCTGGCCGCCCGTTGCGCATCAAGTGTCTGCAAACGGTCCAGGATAACCTGCTGCTGTGCGCCGGTGCTCCGGCGAGCGGCCATTTGGTAGTAGATGCGGGCCACGCCTACCTTTCCCTCGGCATCGAGTTGGCGGGCACGCTGCCAATACTCTTCCGCTTCCTGTTGCCGCCTGCCTACCGCCAGTTGATTCTGTCGCCGAATCTCTGCCACGCTT
>CAZXJC010000045.1:0-6556 GCA_964640885.1 uncultured Pirellulaceae bacterium
GAGGAAAAAGAGGTCGGTGTTACTGTCGATGACAATGGTCCAGGGATCCCCGCCGAAGAGCTGCAGGCCGTCTTTACGTTGTTTCACTCGGAGAAAGGTAGTCGTGGAACGGGGCTGGGTCTACCAGTAAGCCAGAAAATCCTTCGTGAACATGGCGGCGACGTGATCGCCGAGAGCAATCCTGGCAAAGGGTGCCGATTTATCCTGAAATGGCCTGCGATACCGGTCTCAGGCGAGGGGACTGCGGAGACCGCCGCTAAGTAGCCGTTGCTCGTCGGCCAAGTTAGATTCCCGGTCTGCCCGCGTTTTCGCCGACAAACGGATTGTGCCGTTTTTCCTCTCCGATCGTCGTACCCGGGCCGTGGCCGGGCAAGACGATCGTCTCGTCCGGAAGGTCGAATAACTGGGTCTTGATCGAATGGGAAAGTTGTTCAAAACTGCCGTCGGGAAAATCAGTCCGACCGACACTGCCACGAAACAGCACATCGCCACCAAATACAATAGTGGGGTCAGGGTCATTCCAGAGGAACAAGATGTGACCGCAGCTGTGTCCCGGGGCATCTCGAATCTCAAACTCAAAGCCAGCGATTGCGTATTGTTCGCCCCCGGAAAGTAAAATGTCTGCTTCAGGACTCACAAAACCCATGCCGTAGGTTCCGGAAAGGTTAAGGGTTGGATTAGTAAGTTTCTCCGCATCCCCTGCCCCGATGACCAGGGGAGCGTCGGGCCAGGCAGTTTTGAGCGCTGCGTTGCCTGCTATGTGATCGGCGTGGCCATGAGTGTTTAAGATGGCGGCCAATTCTAACTGTTGTCGTTGCAGGTATTCGAGTATCGGCTGGGGCTCAAAACCTGGGTCGATCACGACACAATCGGTCCGTCCGTCAAGCTGGGCAATATAGGCATTTTCTTCGAACATCTCCGATATTACGGTCTCGAGTATTAGCTGGTTTCCCGCCACAAATTGGTCTCCCCTCCGGCAGTGAAAATGAATAAACTGTGCCGCCTTTATCGCCCATGCGGGGTGGGGTTGCAAGCCGCGAAAATCTGTTGCTGAAAAATGCACAATCGAAACGGCTAGAGTAATCGTAGCAACCTTCGTATGGCGATAGCAACAAAGGTCGTTTGTTGGTGGCACCGTATGAGCCGGGCGGCCAGCGGCGGGATGGAACTACGAAGACCTGCCGTTGAACAGATCAAGGACGATTTTCTCACTGCGGCGGCGTGGTGAGGGATTCTTATTTCAGGGAGCGAGAACCGCGGGTTCTCAGGAGAAATCTGACGATGACGATCAAGTTGACACGTGTACGAAATCTTTCCTTAATTCTCAGTTTCGTGATGCTGCTTTTTTCGGCTCCGCTCGCCAACGGCCAGCAACAACCTCCGGCCTCACCCGACCGCGTCCGCGAACCGGTCTTCCGGGTGGCTCGACCGCCGGTTTCGGTTGCCAAGAAGACGCCTCAGGGCCATCCTCTGGATCCGGCCATCGCCGTTGCTCGTCAGTGTCTTGAAAACATCCAATCCAACGTCAAGGACTACACTTGCACGCTCGTGAAGCGTGAGCGGATCGACGGCGAGTTGGGTAACTATGAATTCATGTTCACTAAGATTCGTAATCCGCGGATCGAAAACGGCAAAGTGGTCAGTCCTCTAAGTGCTTACATGTACTTTGTTAAACCGGCCGCCGTTAAGGGTCGCGAAGTGATTTACGTCGCAGGCCGTAATAACGGCAAGATGTGTGCTCATGAGGGCGGCACCAAGGGGCGCTTGATTCCGAGCGTCTGGCTAGCACCCAACGGTGTGATTGCGATGAAGGGTCAGCGATACCCTATGTCGGAAATCGGTATTGAAAACCTTGTCATCAAGCTGATCGAACGGGGAACGCGAGATAGTAAGCGCGGTGAGTGTGAAGTTGAATTCCGTAAAGGGGCAAAAATCAACGGGCGGAACTGCACGGTGATCCAGGTGACGCATCCCACGCGCCGACCCTACTTCGATTTTCACATTGCACAGATCTTTATCGACAATAAGTTGAATGTGCCGATTCGCTACGCCGCCTATGACTGGCCCAAGAAGCCCAATGGTAAGCCAGAAATCGCGGAAGAATACACCTACCTGAATTTGAAGTTGAACGTTGGTCTCAGCGATCAGGACTTCAATGTTAAGAATCCGGACTATAACTTTTAACTGATCCGGCCCGCTGCGGCCGGTTTTAGCGGGCCCCGAGAGTCATAAAGCCTCGCGAATCCAATTCGGAAACGCGAGGTTTTTTGTCGACTTCGTGTGGCCAAAGGGGGGGGATTAGATGCGCTACTATATGAGTGGCTTGCTGTTGTTGGTCTGTTTTGCGTTGGGATGGAAGTTGGGCCAAACTAAGCCCGCGCCGCCAGGTGTCGACCTTGAGATCCAGGAGCTTAGTATCGACCTGGGCGATTTCAATGAGTCGCTGGAGCTGGAAAGTGATCCGGCCTCAGATATCCAGCCCGCTCTTCTCACTGATCCGGCCCGGCGTTCTTAGCCGACGCTCTGCTTGCCGCTGGTGGGCAGGGGGCTCTTGTTTTTGGTACGATCAACGGTTACTTCAAAATGGAGGTGACTGTGATGGGGAATTTGCGTGCAGCCACGGTGCAGTTTCAGCACCTGCCTGGAGACAAGCAACAGAATCTGGAGATTGTCACGGACTTTGTTCGTAGGGGGGCCGCTGAAGGCGTTCAGCTCATCGTCTTCCCCGAATGCTGCCTTAGCGGTTACTGGCATTTACGCAACTTGGGCCGGGAGGAGCTGGCGGCCTTAGCGGAACCGATCCCTGGCGGCGATTGTACGCAGGAATTGCTTCGATTAGCGGCGGAATTCCAGGTCACTATTGGCGCCGGCTTGGTGGAACAAGCTGCCAGCGGTGAACTCTATAACAGCTATGTTGTTGCAAGCCCGGATGGCCGGCATGCTTGCCATCGGAAAATCCATTGCTTCATCAGCGAGCATCTCGAATCGGGTAATGAAATCACGGTGTTTGACAGTATTGAAGGGCATCGGCTGGGTGTCCTTATCTGCTATGACAACAACATTGGGGAGAATGTTCGGATGACGGCGTTGGCCGGAGCGGAGGTCTTACTGGCTCCGCACCAAACGGGGGGCTGTGATTCAGGTAGCCCATTTGCCATGGGCGTGGTGCCACGCCAGCTATGGGACGAACGCGACGTCAATCCTGCCGCTATCGAAGAGGAATTTCGTGGTGATAAGGGAAGGGGCTGGTTGATGCGATGGTTACCAGCAAGGGCTCACGACAACGGTATCTTTCTGCTTTTTAGCAACGGCGTCGGACCCGACGACGACGAAGTTCGGACGGGCAACGCGATGATCCTTGACCCGTATGGTCGAATCGTGGCGGAGACTTGGCAGGCTGGCGACAAGATGGTTGTCGGTGACCTGGACCTCTCGCTTCGCCCGCGGGCGACTGGGACCAGGTGGATCCGGGCACGGCGCCCGGAGCTCTATGGTTCGTTGATCGAAACAACTGGTGCCGAAGAGGATACGCGAGCGGTTCGCTTTGATCATCAACGACCAGCTAAGGGTGAGGATTAAGGTTCGGTGATGAGAAAAAGCTCACCAAGGAAGTGGCGAGCTTGCAGATGAATTCCCGGACAACTGCTTTCGCGTGGACCGGCGACATTGAGTGTGGCCACAGCGAACCGAGTTAACCACTCTTGGGCTTCTGTGGGTGCGACCGTGCGTTCCAAGTCTAAGCGAAACAGGGGTCGTCCCAACTGCTCTGCGATTTCGCAGGTCAGGAGGGTTCCGCCGGAAAGTGTCCCACGGTACAAGATGAGCGTAGCATCGGAGTCAATGACGTTCTGTCGCGTGCGGGCTGCATACGACGCGGTCGGCATTTCGAGCAGGCGGAAATGGCTCGGGATGTCCCCTGTTTCGCAGCGTCGCCCCAGGGGGCACCAGCCGCCGTGTGGTATGCCAAGGGAGATGGCTACCGTTAAGGCTGCTTGGTCGACACCAGTTTGCCCACCGGAGACGATCTTCTCAAGGAGAGCACGCTTCATGGTTTGGGCTGTGCCATGTTTAAATACCGGTGCTGTCGTCGATCCGTTCGGCGATTCGCAGCCGGGCACTCCGGGCTCGCGGATTGCGATCCGTCTCGTCGGCTTCAGGACGGATAGGGCGCTTGGTTAATGGTTTCAGGCGTGGGTCCTGGCGGAAAGCGTGTTTCACACGTCGGTCCTCCAGTGAATGAAAACTGATGATCGCCAGGCGGCCACCCACTGCGAGGCAGTCGGGAAGGCGGCGCAAGGCGACCTCGAGCCATTTGAGTTCGTCATTGACGGCGATCCGTAATGCCTGGAACGTGCGTGTAGCAGGGTCAAGGGTTTCATTGCGTTGTCGAGGGTAGGCGCGGCGGACGATGGCAGCCAACTGGTCCGCTGTTTCAATCGGTTGTTCTTGTCGCTTTTTGACAATGGCTCGAGCGATGCGACGGCTGAGTCGGTCCTCGCCATACTGGTAGATCAAGTCGGCCAGGTGTTCCGGGCTGAGTCGATTTAATAGTTTCCAGGCTGGTTCACCGTCCCGCTGGTTGAAGCGAAGGTCAAGGCGGCCAGTCGTATTAAAGCTAAATCCCCGGTCCTCATCGGCGAGCTGGTCACTGGAAAGCCCCAGGTCCAAAAGGATTCCATCGACCGTGGCAATTTCAAGTTCCTGCAGGATCTCGGGTATGTCAGCGTAATTTCCTTGCAGCAGTGTCGCCTGTTTGTCGTGTATTTGCTCCTTTGCCAGCTCGACTGCTCGATGATCACGATCGAGTCCGAGGAGGTATCCCTCCGCGCCGACCTGCTGCAACAACAGGCGCGCATGGCCACCACCTCCCAGGGTTCCATCGACTACCGATTGACCGGGATTTAGTTGAAGCCCATTGATGACCTCTTCCAACAAGACGGGAACGTGTGTGGTCGTGGGATCTGGCAAGTCGGGCAGTCCAAGTTGTAAGGGCAGGAAGTCGTGATTGTCACATCGGCCCGAGAAACGTGCAAGCTGATGCGGGGAAAGCCCCGTGGTCTATTTTAGCCAGCTGTCGGTTGCGGAAGAAGCCCGCGTGGGTTTACTGGACAGGTAGGACTTGACGATAGAGATCACTGTATTGTTGGACCATTTGTGCGATCGTGAAATTAGCCAGGATGCGATCGCGATTTTGACGACCCAGGGTAACTCGCAGGTCAGGATCAGCCAGCAACTGCGTAATCCGTTCGACAAAGGTGTCTGGCGAATTATCCCGTACGATTTGAAATTCGCCCAGTTCAGCGAGTATTTGCTCGACGCCGTGGACCGGCAGGGCCACTACGGGGAGGCTGCTGGCCATTGCTTCCAACAAAACGTTGGGCATTCCCTCCCAACGGGAGGGTAAGAGTAGCAGGTCCGCTGCACCTAAGAGCTGTGGGATGTCGGAGCGCCAGCCCAAAAAATGTACACGGTCCGCAATGCCGGCCTGCAAAGCCCGTTGCTCCAGTCGGAAGCGTTGTGAGCCATCCCCAACGAGCACCAAGTCGTGTTGCGGGGATTGTTTCAACAATGTGGGCGCCAGCTTGAGTAACCAGTCCAGGCCCTTTTGGCTTTCCAGCCGTCCGATCGTTAGCAACCATCGCTTGTCCGAGTCCGTGCCAAGCATTGACGTGCGGTCGCTGCGGTTATTGGCGTACTGCTCTGCGTCAATTCCGTTAGGTACGACGGTGATGTTCTTGTCGTCCAGGCGCAGCCGATCGCGGGCAAACGCGGCGACATCCTGGCTGACACAAATAGTATGGTCCCAACGTCTGGCTGCCCTGCGTTCGAGCAGTTGCCGCCAGCGACTTGGATCCGCAACGCGGATCCCACTGACTTGCAGCAAGCTGGGTAACTTTTTCCTGGCCAGGGCTCCTAGCACATTGCAATGGTAGAGAAAGGTTTGGAGTAGATCGACGCGATGTTTGACGAGGTAGCGGTGCAGTTGCCTGTTGGCCGAGAGGAACTGACGAATTGAGGTAACATTGAGAGTGTCGACAGGTATACCGGCAGCTTGCAGTTGTTTTAAGAGCGCGTCTTTGGGAGCGGTGGGAAGCGGTGTCAGCGAGAGGACACGGACCGAAAACTCTGCTGACGATAACCCGCAGGCTAAATTGACCAGGCATTTTTCAGCCCCGCCGGTAGCCAGTTCGGTGGTGGCTAGACAAATTTGGGCAGTTGGGCGATGGTCGGTCACGTGGCACATGGTTCTGAAAAAAGGTAGCAGTAATTCCCTGATGAGGATAATCCTCTTATACTCGATCGGTTGTTCTGCAGTTCAGATTTATGTTGAATCGGCCAGAAAACGTTGCTGGCGGGGAAAATTGTTACGGATCGTACCATCATGGATGAACTAGAGGCCTACGAGTATGACTTGCCACGGGAGCGGATTGCCCAGGAACCGCTGCGACAACGCGCGGATGCACGGCTGCTGGTCGTCGATCGCGAGAATGACCAACTGCAACATTCTCACATTCGAAATTTGCCGGAAGTATTAAGGGCCGGGGATTGCCTGGTT
>CAZXJC010000046.1:0-4732 GCA_964640885.1 uncultured Pirellulaceae bacterium
AAGAATCAGAGAAGTCAGAGAAAACCGAACGTGAACTAGCGACCCCAGAACTGTTGGGTTTGGCCGACTTTTGCCAAGCCCTGTTTAATACGGGCGAGTTTCTGTACGTGGATTAACTTGGAATACTGAGCGAAGAAAACGAACATCTCATGACGAATCGAATTAACCGCCGCAACTTTTTTGATCGGGCTGCCGATGGCCTCTTTGGTGCTTCGCTGGCTTCCCTGTTCTCTCAGGATCTTTATGGAACTTCCGCCTTTGCCAGGGAGGGCGTTGCCCACCCGGCGAAACCGCTGGACCTGGTCCCCAAGCAACCGCATTTTACGCCGCGGGCAACATCGGTCATTTACCTCTGCATGCAAGGCGGGCCGAGCCAGGTCGACTTGTTTGATCCCAAACCAGCTCTTACCAAGCATCATGGTGGGGCTCCACCACGCTCGCTGACAGGGAACGCGGTCTTTGAGACAGATCGTCGCGGAGTCTTGATGGGAAGTCCCTGGAAGTTTCGGCAGCACGGTCAAAGTGGCGCCTGGGTTTCTGAGTTGCTTCCGAATATCGCGAAAGAGGTAGATCAACTGGCGATCATTCGCTCCATGTACAACGTCCATCCAAACCATGAGCCGGCGGTCTATAAGTTGCAGAGTGGCCAGACTTTTCCTGGTCATCCCACCTTTGGTTCTTGGATTACCTATGGCCTTGGTAGCGAAAACCAGAACCTGCCAGCCTACGTCGTGCTGGCCGATCCAGTGGAACGGTTGCCGACTAATGGTGTTGAGAACTGGCACAGCGGGTACCTCTCACCTCTTTACCAGGGAACGCCGATGCGACCGAGTGGTTCACCGCTATTGAACTTGAAGCCTGGGTTCCAGGAGCCGGCAGGAGTGACGCTTGCTAAGAAAGATCTTGTTGCCCGGTTGGACCGAATGCATCAGAAGCGGCGTTCTGATCAAGTGGTGCTAGATGCACGTATTCGTAATTACGAGATGGCTGCTCGTATGCAGTTGGAAGCGACGCGGGCTTTGGATCTCTCGAATGAGACCTCTGAAACACGGCAGATGTATGGGGTCGACAAGGAAGAAACGGGGAGTTTCGGGCGACGTTGCCTGATGGCCCGTCGATTGGTGGAACAAGGTGTACGGTTTATCCAATTGTTCCCCAAGGGGCAGGCTTGGGATAACCATCGAGATATTGGTAACAACTTGCCCAGTATTTGTGGCAAGACGGATTTGCCGGTAGCCGGATTGCTGCGCGACTTGCGTCGTCGTGGGTTGCTCGACACCACACTGGTTTTGTGGGGCGGAGAGTTTGGCCGCTTGCCTATGGCCCAGAATGCAGCGGGTACCAATGACTTCAAGGGAAGTGGACGTGACCATGGTCCCTATGGATTTACCTGCTGGATGGCTGGTGGCGGTGTGCGAGGCGGTGTTGTTCATGGTAGCACCGACGAGATTGGTTACGGCTCGGTTGATAAGCGGGTCAGTATCCAAGACTGGCACGCAACGATTCTTCATCTGCTTGGAATGAATCACGAGGAACTGGTCTTTAACCGAAATGGTTTGGATGACCGGTTGACCCACCAGTTCGAAACACGCGTAGTGCGTGAGATTTTGGCTTGACCGGCTCCAGTGGCCAGTAGTTGCTGCTAGTCGTTATTCGCTTTCAGTTAGGAGAAGAGGAACCATGAAGTTGGTGGTGCGCACTTTGTTACTCGTTACGGGAATTTTACTGACGACATTAGTTAGTTTTCTGTCAGCAGAAGAAGCTGCCGATCAGGAGACGGTCCGAGTCTTTATCTTTGCTGGTCAATCGAACATGGTTGGCTCGGATTCGAAGGTCAAGGATATCAAGCGATTTCCACCGTTCGCTGGCCTGGAAATGCCGCAACCGACCGTGAAGTTCTCATACTGCATCGGGCGAGAAAACAAGATGCGTTCCAATGGCTGGGTTGATCTGCAAGCGGTCAATAACGTGGTCGGACCAGAATTAAGTTTTGCTCGTCGGGTGACCCGGGAAATTAAGGCCCCGATTGCCATTATCAAAGTGGCTGCTGGGGGAACCCATCTCGGTGGAGATAGGAACCCGGAAGAACCGATTGGATTCAAGATGTATCCGCTGGCACTGGAGGTGATTCGTGATTCGCTGGCCGAGTTGGACAAGCAGCAGATTAAATACCGGATCGAAGGAGTTATGTGGCACCAGGGGGAAAACGACATGTTCAATAAGGACTACATGCCCAACTACGGGAAGAACCTGAAAAACTTTCTGGCCTGCTGGCGACGAGATTTGAAAACTCCCAAGTTAAAATTCTACCTGGGTGAACTATGCACGAAGACCATTTGGGGTATGGATCTGCGGCCTCGCATGTATGCGATTAGCCTGGGCCAGAAAGAGGTTGCCCAGGCCGATCCGCTGGCCGAGTATATTCCCACCTCGCACGTCGGCGTAGAAATCGGTGGCGGGGTTGGCCTGCACTACCACTACGGCACCCTCGGGCAATTGGAACATGGGATCAATTATGCCACGGCGTACTTGCGAACGATTGGCAAGTTAAAAGAGAATCCGCGGCCTCTCAAGAAGTGGCCTTACGCCAAGGGGAGCAGCGTTAAGCTGTTTGTCCTGGCCGGTCATCGCAACATGGAGGGGGAACGAGCTTTTGTTCAAGAGCTTAAAACGTTGCCAGGTAAGTCAAAGTTGCTGCAAGATAATACGAAGATTGCCTACAAGTACAGTATCGGAGGCGGTTACCAGACCTCCGACGGCTGGGAACCGCTGGGGCCGGCTGGTTATTACGATACTTTCGGTCCGGAGCTGAGCTTTGGCCAGACGCTGCAGGGAAAGGTTGCCGGGAATATTGCCATCGCCAAGTTTACCCACAGTGGGACGCAGATCATTGATTGGACCCCCGAGGGTAGCGAAGCGAAGACCCGCAATATTTACCCAGGCTTTATCGCCTTTGTGAAAGAATCCATCAAGGAACTAACAGACAAGGGACAGCGGGTAGAACTGGCAGGTATCTGTTATCACCTGGGTGAGAATGATATGTCGTTTGGACCCTATCGTCGTGATGCTCCCAAGCGGTTGCAGGCAGTCGTTGCCCAGAGCCGCCAGGACTTGGAAATGCCTGGGCTCAAGTGGTTTGTTAGCCAGCAGCCTCCGACCGATGATAAGCGTGTCAACAATATTGATGTGACGGCAGAACTGGAGAAAGTGGTCGCGGCTGATGGTAACTTGATTCACATCAAGGCGTTCAACTTGCCCGAGCAGGAAAAGAAACTGGTCATTACCACCGAGGGAATCGTCGAACTGGGTGAGGTGATCGCCCGGGGGTACCTCTCTGGCCAAAAGTGTCACTCGTTTAAAGTGACTTTTTCCAACCGGCGTCAAATTGTCTGGATAGCTTGCTTACCAGTTCGGGATGCTGCCCGGCGACGATACGGGTCTCCTGCGGATCGGCCTGGTGGTCATAGAGTTCCACGAATACTGGCTTGGCAGTCGGGTTGCGGTGATCACGCCAGAGGACCAGGCGATAGCGATCGGTTCGCATCGTGTATCCCATCAGGTGATTTTCAAATAGGTCACGGTTCCAGGCTTTGCCCTGCTGCTTGATGATGCGGTCTTCGACTTTTTCGATCAGCGGGCCAAAGAACGTTTGTCGCATCCCCGGTGAGAGCGGGTTGGCTGCCCACTCACGCAGCGCCGGGTTAGGGAACTGGCTGAAGGCTGCCTTCTTCCAGGGACGATTTGGTTTCTCCAGCAATGGTACGAAACTGTGCCCTTCCAGGTGATCGGGAAGGGGTAAGCCGGCCAGTTGGCAAAGTGTCGGGTACATGTCGACCAGTTCGACCAGTGCGTCAGATGATTTGCCGCGGGCTTTCATGTCCGGTGTCCAGATTAAGAGGGGGACGCGGGTCGCGATCTCGTAGTTCGTTGCTTTTCCCCAGATCCCCATGTCTCCCAGGTGCCAGCCGTGATCGCCCCAGACGATGATGATCGTGTTGTCCCGCACGCCGGCTTCTTCCAACGCCTTGATCATGTGGCCGACCTGCGCGTCGGCATAGCTGACGCAGGCGTAGTAACCATGCAACAGGGTGCGGGCGAGTTTCTCTCCAATCGGGCCAGACTTGGGGATACCGTGTCGAGTGCGGAGTTCGAAGGAGGCATGAAGTCCGGTTGCTGCCCCGTCTTGGGGGGCTTTGGATTGAGCTGCCAGCTTGATATCGGCCGGGTCGTACATGTCCCAGTATTTCTTGGGGGCGATAAAGTCCAGGTGTGGTTTGGTCAGTCCCAAGGCCAGGAAGAGGGGCTTGTCGCTTTTCTTGGCCACGTGATCCTTCAGGGTGGCAATGGCCAGTTGCGTATTAAAGCCGTCCTGGTAGGCATGGTCTGCCACGTCGGCTGATTCGTAGGCTGGTCCATGGACCAGTCCGCCGGCCCCTTTTTGGCCATACTTGGCGAACATTTTCTCTTTGTTGCTGGCCCACAGTTGCTGGTTTTCCAGCAGGGCATACTGGCCGGGCAGCTTCGGGTACTTGTAAGGGCAGCGATTCCAGGCTGGTTTGCGACTCCAGGAATGATCGTTGTCAGTCATCCTCGCGTGGTAGATTTTTCCGCAGTAGACCGCCGCGTACCCGTGCTGGATAAAGTGTTGGGGGAGGGTGACAATGTTCGGGTTCAATTCGCGAAAGTAGGCCGTGTTTTCAACCACCCGGATCGTGTCAGGGCGGGCTCCGGT
>CAZXJC010000047.1:0-6230 GCA_964640885.1 uncultured Pirellulaceae bacterium
GGATCGAACAAGAGATGAAGCAACCATTGCTGGACGATACCACAGATGTTTCGATAAGTGTTTCAGCGGCTTCTTCCCCGGAGTCGACAGTTCACCCATCGGCTAGTGATCAAGTAACCGTTTGTTGGGGTGACATTCTTCCCTGGCTCGTTGATGCGATCGAGTCGAAACGTTCTTGGATACATGATTTTGACGGGGATCAAGTACAGATTTCCCGCGATATGCATGATGTGATTTGTGCTTACCGTCATTACCGAGGTAATTTAGGTCGGCCCGATTCTAATATGCCGATTGATAAAGCGGCTTAGTGATCCTGGGGTTGTTTGTCAGCGCCCTTTGATGCTGATCAAACGCTTGGATTTCGAAGATTCCTTCCGAAGCTTGCTCTTTGCTTGTTGTTTCTCAACAGCAGGATCTCGTTATAATGCTGGGTGAACCTGTTCTACGGGCCACCGTTCCCAGTGAAGGAGAAGAGTTTTGAATCAGCAGCAGCCAATTTCTCCGAAGCATCGTCGCCAAATTGATGATTTGATTGACCGTATCCGTTTGTCTGCCGACAAGCTCGCTGCCGACAAGCCAGCTCGCGGCGACTTAAAGATACTCAGCCGTACCTTGCGTGAATTGCGCTACGCTTTCAAAGTCTTTGCGCCTTATCGTTCGCGGCGCAAGGTTACTGTTTTCGGTTCAGCCCGCACGGAACCTGAGGCAGCAACCTATCAGCAGGCGGTTCGTTTTGGTGCGGCGATGGCGGAACAAGATTGGATGGTGGTCACTGGTGCTGCGGCAGGCATCATGGAAGCTGGTCACGTCGGAGCGGGGCGAGCACACTCGATGGGGCTAAACATCATGTTGCCGTTTGAGCAGGACGCAAATCCGGTGATTGCTGGAGATCATAAGCTGGTCAACATGAAGTATTTCTTTACGCGCAAGCTGATGTTCGTCAAGGAATGCAATGCTGTGGTCTGTCTGCCTGGCGGGTTTGGTACACTGGACGAGGCACTGGAAGTGCTCACGCTCTTACAGACAGGTAAACGTGACATGGTGCCGGTCATCTTGCTGGATGCCCCGGGAGGTACCTACTGGAAGCAATTGCAGCAGTTTTTTGAGGACCAATTGCTCGCTGGGAACATGATTTCTCCGATGGACTCGCACCTCTACCTGGTAACCGATGATTGCCAGCGAGCGGTTGACGAAGTATTGAATTTTTTCACTGTCTTTCACAGCATGCGATATGTTCATGATCGACTCGTTTTCCGTTTGGAGGAGGAGATCACGCCAGAGTTTCTTGCTGAGATCAATAAGCATTTCAAGGATTTGCTTACCGAGGGAACTTTTGAGCTGTCGGCCGCTTTACCGGAAGAGAAGAACGAAGCGGACTTAAAAGACCTTCCACGACTGGTTTTTCACTTTAATCGACGATCCCATGGTCGTTTGCGGCAGTTGATCAATTGCCTTAATGAGCGAGCCATTACGGATGAGGTCAAGCAATCAGTGTGAGTGGTCATTTTTGACTCAATTCATGGACCAGTTCCACGACAGCGATGGCATGTTCGACAGGTGTTTGAGGAAGGACACCGTGTCCCAGGTTAAAGATGTGTCCGGGTCGATTTTCTGCCTGGTCGAGCACGAACTGAACGTGACGACGGATTTCCTCGGGATCTGAAAGCAGGATGGTGGGATCGAGATTCCCTTGAACTGCCTTCTGAGGGCCAATTTCTCGCCAGGCATCGGCCAGTCCAATTCGCCAGTCGACACCAACGACCGCACAATCGGTTTCGGCCAGCAGGGGGAGTAGGGCGGGATTACCGGTTGCAAAATTGATCACTGGTACGGTAGGAGGCAGGTCCTTGATAATCCGTTGGACGTAGGGCAGTACGTATTGTCGGTAATCCTGCGGACTCAAGGAACCTGCCCAGGAATCGAACAATTGCACGCATTGAGCGCCCGCATCGATTTGTGCATTGAGGTAGTTGGTAACTGCTCTCTGGAATCGTTCCATCAGAGTTCTCCAGGCGCCTGGATCCCGGTACATCAATTTTTTCGTATGTAAGTAATTGCGACTGGATCCCCCTTCGATGACATAACTGAGCAGTGTGAACGGTGCGCCTGAAAATCCAATCAGCGGTAAATCTTCGGGAAGGTCCTGGCGAGTTTGTCGAACTGTTTCCATCACGAAATTCAAGGGGCTGACATCTTCCAGTTCCAAGATCCGATCCACATCACTTGCATCGCGAACGGGATTGTGAATAACAGGTCCCTCACCGACCTGGTATTCCAGTTCTAGTCCCATGGGTTCGAGGATAGGGAGCAAGTCAGAAAAAATGATGGCTGCATCGACTCCCAGTTTTTCAACTGCGGTTAACATTACTTCCGAGCAAAGACTCGGATTCTTGCACAAGTCGAGAAACGTGGTCTGTGCACGGACCTCACGATATTCCTTCATGTAACGTCCGGCCTGTCGCATCAACCAGACAGGGGTGACATCGCAGGGTTCTTGCCGGCAGGCTGTCATGAAGGGGCTTTGATACCAGGGTGCCTGGGAATCAGCCGGGTCGGAGGTGGGTCCTGATAACATGGCGGAAGCTACCTGTTTGCGTTGGAGGATAGGATGACATCGTTCTGCTGCTGCAGAAACTAGTCCTCCCATTTTGGCGTGATTTGGTTCGAGATCAACGGGGAAATGGTGTTGTCGGAGTGCTTCGCTGGTGGTGGGACCAATGGAAGCGACCACCAGTTGCGGTAATTGTTGCTGTAACTCCTTTTCCAGCCCGAGCTGCTGGCAGACCGTAATGACATTTGTAACCTGGTGGGCAGATGTGAAAAGGAGTACTTCTCGTTCTCCCTTGGCGATGGCTTGCAGATTTTTTTCCAATGGTTTTTGATCGTCGGGTAGTTTCCAGCGATAAACGGGGACCGAGACGACGGTCGCCCCACGGGCTTCCAGTCCGGCCACCAGGCTAGGATTAGTGGTGCCATATTCCTGCAGTCCAACGGTTTGGTTGGCGAGCGAAGTGTGCTGATCCAGCGCCGTAAGGATTTCTCGCCAGGTATTAGGTTCGGCTGCCCGAATGGTTGGTTCAATGCCAGACTTGCGCATGGCAGCCACTGGTTTTGGTCCGCGGGCAACAGTGGTGATGTCTTCCAGTGCATGCAGGTACTTGCTGGTTTCCAGGTGTTGGCTGACCGTATCCAGCAGGTAACGAAAACCGACTCCGGTCAGGAAGATCACGATATCGATTTCACCGGTGATTAAGCGATAGGCAAAATCAACGGCAGGTTTATTTTTTTCCAGCGGTACTTCTTGCATTGAGGGGCTGACATGAGCGATTCCACCATGCTTTTCAATGAGGCGACCGATTTCGATGGCGCGGCGGCTTTCAAAGGCGGCTACGTTCATCCCGTCGAATCCGGCAGTTGGCAGAGGTGCATTAGCAGAAGCGTTCATAGTCTCATCGTACTGAGGGAACCGTCTGGGAAAAAGTGGCCTGGGACTGTTTACGGTCGCCTGCCACGGCTTGATTTTCCAGAAAGGAGGCTGGCAGAAGGTTTCTGCTGGTCCTTTCCGCCGTTACGGTTGACTGTTAGGATAAAACCTAGACTGTAGAAAATACTCACAACAGCAGGATATTCGCTGATGGTTATGACACAGGCAGAGTTTGATCGTCTCGAGTCCCAGTGGAAATCTGGTGGGGCCGTGGCAGCCGTTGCCGAACTGGTAAACCAGTTGAAGGAGCAGCAACAGTACCATGAGTTATTTGAAGCCTTGAAAATGCAAGTGCGGATTGGCCTGGGGTTGTCGCCGATGCCCAGTGGCGACGCCGAGGAGATTGATGATTCCCAGCGTGATCAACTGGAAGACGGCCTGATTGAAGCCTGTCGCGAGGTCGGATTGCTGCTAATTGAAGCAGGCCAGTTGCGAGAAGGGTGGATGTACTTGCGGCCGGTGGGTGACAAGAAGCTAGTGAAGGCAGCATTGGCCAAGATCACTTTGAATGACGAAAACCGAGACGAATTTGTGGAAGTTGCCTTGCATGAGGGACTTGATCCCCAGCGCGGTTTCGCGGAAGTGCTGGGATACTATGGTACCTGCAACGCGATCACGACGTTTGAAGGACTTGTTCCGCATTGCGAGCCCGCGGATCAGCAGGGAATTACGACTCAACTGGTGGAACATGTTCACGCTGAATTAATGGCAACCCTTAAAGCGGACATCGAGCAGCAGCAGGGAACTGCTCCGACTGAATCCACCTTACGAGAACTGGTTGCAGATCGAGACTGGTTGTTCGGCGAACATGCTTATCACATCGATACCAGCCACTTGGCTGCCACTGTCCGCTTTGCACGGTTGCTGGAGGAACCAGAACATCTGCGACTGGGAGAAGATCTGACGCAGTATGGTCGTCGCCTGGACGCCCAGTTCCAGTATGAAGGGGATGAGCCGTTCGTAGAATTATATCCACATCATGGGCTCTACTTTTCTGCCTTGCTGGGCGATGATGTCGAGGCAGCCCTGGAGCATTTTCGCGAGCGGGCTGAAAATGTCCCGGTAAACGAGTACGGGCTGGTGGCGATTGAAACCTATATTGGCTTGTTGTCCCGCTTGGGACGGCACGAAGAGGCTCTGGGTAGTGCTTTGCAGCTTTTTGGCGACGCTGGTTATACCAATGGCCAGACGATTTCGCTGCTGGAGTTGTCCGACAAATCGGGGGATTTTCAGCCATTGATCGAGCATTATCGGGACCGGCAAGATCTGCTGGGATTTACGGTTAGCCTCATTTCCACCGCTCAATGAGGGAACTGGTTAAGGCCAGGCCGTCCGTAGCGCGCAAAAAAACAGCCTGTTTAGATTAAGAATCCAAACAGGCTGTTTGTACTATCGCTTTTCAGCCGCTTCAACTTAACGAATCGTGTTGAGGCTGGCGTGAACAACGCGACGTTGGCTGGGCAGAAGAGCGGAAGGATCTACCACGGGTGCCGGAGGCGTTGCCGGGGTTACTTCAGCACTACTTTCAGCTTTGCCGCCAGCAGCGTCGCAACCGCATTTCTTTTTGCGTTCGGCGCCACATTTGTCGTCAGCTTTTTTGCCGTCACAGGCTTTGTCGTCACAACCGTGTCCGAGGGACAGGATGTGATCGAGCAATGAACCACGACACTTTGTCTTGGCGTCACAGCCATCTTTGTCGGCTTTCTTTTTCGATTGACACTTGGCTTTTTCAGAACCGCACTTGTTGGACTTTGCAACGCGTACGGGCTTGCCTTCTTTGTCACCAGCATTCTGGCTATTATTCGGCTTGCCAGCATCTTTCTTACCATCCTTGTCGGCACCACACTTGGCTTTTTCGGCGCCACACTTGTCTTTGGCGTCACAACCCAGATGTCCGAGTAAGGAACCGTGACACTTCTTCTTGGCGTCACAGCCATTCTTTTCCGCCTTGTCGGCGCCACATTTGTCCTTGGCTTTTTCGGCACCACATTTGGTGTCAGCCTTGGTTTCACAGCTCTTGGCTTCACAGCCACAGCCTTTTAGTCCGAGCATACGGTCGAGAAGTTCGAAACCGTAGCTTTGGGTGCTAACACAGACGGCCAGCACTAACGATCCAATTATAATGTTCCACTTCATATTGCGACGTCTCCTAATACGATGGAACCACTGAATTTCTACAAGGCTCCGGCGATTCGTTACCTGATTAAAACTGTTACAGATACCGAATCACAGGAGGTGGCTTTGTCACCCGTAGTTCCTTGGGTAATAGTGAAATGGCCTGGTAAACTGATCGTCGTATGACGACAGTTCAATCACACCACCTCGTTTGATCTAATATGATCTGCACGTCCACGAGGACTGCGCTGATCGCACTGACTAACACATACGGTATCGGCCGACAAAAAGAGCTGCCTTGAAACTTCGAAACTCTTTTTTAAGAAGTGGTTTAGATCAACTGTTGGGTAAGGATTCGCGGTTCGGCAAGGTAGTGAAGCTATACCGATTCTGTGGCGGCCAGAGAGGCTGGTCAGGGAGTGAAATGGCGGTCAACAGCCCGTATCGTGGCTACCTGGCAGGGTTTCTGTTAAAATATCCGGCTTCAGTAAGATTTATGGTTCCCTGCCAATTATTTCCCACCGCCATGACAGAACGAACATCGCAGACCGGATATGAGCTGGTAGATTTTGGCCAGCTAACTGGCGTGGCCTGTCCTTGTGGATCTGCCCGCCGGGCTTTTGCTGACGTG
>CAZXJC010000048.1:0-2964 GCA_964640885.1 uncultured Pirellulaceae bacterium
CTTACGAGCCGCTTCGCGAGCCGCTTGTACGGCCGGTAGCAGCAGGGCGACGAGAATGCCGATGATGGCAATCACGACCAACAATTCGACCAGGGTAAATCCCCGGCGTGTTCCAGTACGTTGCTTCACGAGTACACCTCCCTTAAGGAAAAACAAATAAAGCTAAATCTGATTCGATAAGTGAGGAGCCCTGTGGGCTCCCTGGCTGAGATACACTTAGTTTAGCTTGCCTTCCCCAAAAGGGGTACTATTAAGGCATCAATTTAGTACAAAAAAAACAGTTATTTATGGTTTATTAGTACCCGTTTTGGAGCTGAAGGCGATAGAAATTCCCCTCCGCGTATTCCACTTGTTCCGAATCTTGCGCGGTGATAGGTTGGAAAGTCTTGCTTCTTACAACGTCAACTAGGGGATTATAAGTCATGCGTCTTGTTCGAACGGTTTCCCGACCCGTCAGCCTGCTGTTTTTGCTCTTTTGTGCCAGCCTGCTCGTTGCCGGTTGTGGTGGGGATGATACTGCCACGACCTCAACTGAAACTAGTAGTGCCGATACTCCCGAGACCCCTTCTGCTCCTGGAACGCCAGCGGATAACGATCCGCCGACCCCGGCGGTTGACCCAGTGGCCGATTCCGAAGCTGAGTTGGCCCCGTCCGAGCTGGGCACTCAAACCATCGATCTTTCGGAGGATGCGGCTGCTCAAGCGGGTAACGAGGCATTTGCACCGGGGGCTTTTTTGGGCACCGCTGGTGGAGGACAGAAGATAAAGCTGGTGTTTCTTGCGAGTGGTGGCCTTGAACAGTTCTTCAACGGGCAGAAGATGGAGACGATTCATACCAAGAGAGGGGATTTCGAAACTAGCAAAGTGAAGTGGACCATCATTGGGGAAGAAGTCCAATTGACATTGCCGAATCTGGATGCTGTGTTTTACCGAATTGAAGATTCGGATACGATTGTTGGACCGGTTGCCCGTACACTTATTGGTGAAGTACGAGAGGCGAGTCCTGCCAGTGCCCGCGTGGTGTTTAAGCGGGATTCCGGATCGACGGTCGCGACCAGCGACGAACCTCGTGTGCCGGCAGAACGGCCGGTGGAAAATACCGCAGCCACCCAGCCGCCGGTCAACGCCAAGGTTGGTCTTGAGGTTGGTAACCTGGCACCGGAAATCATCGGTGAAGACATTGATGGCAAAAAGTTTAAGCTCAGTGATTACCGGGGCAAAGTGGTGATGCTCGACTTCTGGGGTGACTGGTGACCTCCCTGTCGGGACATGTACCCACACGAGCGGTCGCTCGTCAAAGATTTGAAAGGAAAACCCTTTGCATTGATCGGTGTTAACAGTGATCCGAAAGATCGAGTTAAGGCCGCGATTAAACGGGAGAACATTACCTGGCGTTCCTTCTGGGATGGGGGGAGAACCGGTGGCCCGATTGCCAGCAAGTACCAGGTGCGGGGCTGGCCAACGGTGTACATGATCGATCACCAGGGGATCATTCGTTATAAGAAACCCCGCGGTCCGGCGATCGACCAGGCTATTAGCGACTTGCTTGCTAAGGTTGATGGTTCGACGGGAGGTGCCGTTGGCTCAACCGTTGGTGGTCCGGTAGCCAAGATGCGAGAGTTTGTTGACAGTACTGGTCAATTTAAGATTCGTGCCAAGTTTGTGAAATTCCAGGGAGGAAAAGCCTTCCTGGAAAAAGAAGGTGGCGAGTTGATTGGGCTTTCAATGAACAAGCTTAGCGCTGAAGATCAGAGGTACATTCGGGACTTGCTCAAGAACAAGTAACAGGCTGGTTTGACAAGCTTGGCGAAGTTTCGCGATCAAGAAAAAAAGAAACGGTTGACCAGCGGGGCCAACCGTTTCTTTTTTGTTGCTTCCGTGGCGTTCTAGATTACAGTGACGTTCTCGGCGCGTGGTCCCTTGGGGCCTTCACCGTCAGTGTAGCTGACGCGTTGACCTTCCTGGAGTTCGTCATAGCTGACACCTTCCAAGTTGGACATGTGGAAGAAGACATCCCGTCCTGTTCCCGTGTCAATAAATCCAAAACCTTTGTCCGTTAATCGTTTGATGGTTCCTTCTGGCATTGCTCAAAATCCTCACTTCAACAAAAGAGTTTCCGGTGGAGCGAAAACAAAAACACAGTGCGCTGCTCCACCAGTCGAGGCGTTCATTTTACTGCGCTGATGTAGCGCGTCAACGGTCTGGGGGCAGTTCGTCTGACAACGTTTTAGGAGTGAAAATGAGGGATTGGAGGAGCTACTAGGTGTTTCGTTTTTAAGGTAAACCTATACCGCAACAAGGTTTCGCACCCTAGCAAGAGGTCTCAGGATGGGGTCCCGCGTCGGTTTGGCAAAAATTCGCCGTGCTGGCTTCTTGAAATCAAGCATGGTAGAAGCTTACTGATTGGCTTTTGAGTGGCCGTGTTGTGGCCTAAGTTGACATTGACGCATCGGTCCCTGCAGAGGTTACAATAGACTCTGTTGGTTAGCAGTCTACCATGAGTGTGAAGGAGAGAAGTTAACGATGAGTGGTAAGCATTCCAGGCCATCGAAACGCCAGGGCATCACGCGCCGCGGGATGTTACAGGCGGGTGCCATCGGCTTAGGCTTAAACACTGCAAACCTGTCTGCTTTGCAGGCGCTGGCCGGGCCCTCGCAAGGTGCCAAGGCAAAATCAGTTCTCTTTATATTCCTGACTGGCGGGATGTCGCATCACGACAGCTTTGATATGAAGCCGAATGCTCCCAGCGATATTCGCGGTGAGTTTAATCCGATCGCGACGCGTACACCGGGAACTCAAATATGTGAACACTTACCGCTGCTCGCACAACGCAGTGACAAGTGGACGATTCTCCGTTCGATGAAGACGGCCAGCAGTGGACATGAACCAGCCTGTCATATGCTCCTCACCGGACGACTTGATTTTCCAGTCGGGTTTTCGCTTCGCAAGGTCCCCAGTCTGAATG
>CAZXJC010000049.1:0-4522 GCA_964640885.1 uncultured Pirellulaceae bacterium
GAGACATCTGTTCTGCAGCCAACTTTCCTGCATCGACGATTAAACCACCTGAAGAAAATCCATAGCTACCGACTGCCGAGCGGACACCTCGACCGACACTCTGCACCAATTCCGCAAGTGGAATTTCAGGGCGTTGCAAGAAACGGTTCAAACCGCTGGCGACCGAAAGCCCCAGTTGTGTTCCTACTCCCAGGCCAACATGTTCACGTGGAACGGACCCCACTTCAATACGACAAGCTGGCAGTTCCGACAGCCCATGCCATTGAGCCCAATGCTGAGCAAAAGTCGACACGCGGTTTGAAAGTTCCCCGGTCACTTCAAATGAGGAACTGGGCGAGAAGACGAGTTCCAGGTTGGGTTGCTGAAGCATTACCCCTACACCACCAAACTGCCTGCGCCCGACATGGCCAAAAGACAGCAGACCAAAATGGAGACGGCTCGACGCCACCACTTGGATTCGACGTAACGGCTCACTGGCTAACATTTCGCCCTACTCCTGTTCAGGAAGAAGATGCGTTTCCTATTTGGCTATCGACATACTCCTGCACCAGGTCGAAGGCACGTTGTTCCTGGGAACCCGCTGTTTTCCCAACGATCACCGCCAGTTGCTCCAATTGGCTAAGAATCAGTTTGGAAGGTAAAAACTCGATGCGGGTCGCCAGTATTGCTGCCTCCACAACTGCGTGCTTAGCACGATTAAAACCAAAAAAGTCACGTTGTCGACCACTCTCAACTACCTGGCATTCCATGGTAACTCGTTCATTTCGATCGTCTAGCGATACCACTTCAAAAGCATACCAGCGGCAAGCTGCTACCAGGATACTTCCTGCTACCGCGGTGGCAGCTACCATTTCCGGTAGCGGATCCAACTGATTGATGGCAGCCCTCGCCAACAGTTCCACGTCGTCAGTCACGTGCAAGACACCTTGCCTGCTACGCTGTAAGTTTTGACAAGTCGTAGAACTTTCATAGGGTCGCAAGGTAAATTCTTTCATCGACGAATCCACCTGCGGGCCCATGGGTGATACATTCACACTTTGATCCGCATTGAGCGTGGTCACAATGGCTTCGAGTATCACGGATAACTGCCCTATTACGAGTATCTGACGTCAAAAACTTCGCTAAAAACTAACCGGCCCGACATTTGGAGGTGAGGTGGCAACAACCTCTTGCTGACATTCCTGAGCAATTCCCGGTAGTGCTTCATCAACCTGAAAGCCATGCTGGTCGAGAAAATTCGCTAGTAGTGGATATCCTGCCGCCGTCAACACCGACTCGGGGTGAAACTGAATCCCAACCACTGGTGCTGATCGATGTCGAACTGCCATTACCGTTTCATCTTCTAACCAGGCAGAGACTTCCAGTTCAGTTGGCAGGCTGTCGCGTTCAGCAACTAGCGAATGGTAGCGGCAAGCCGTTAGCGGATTTTCCAGGCCAGTAAACACTCCCTTCCCATCATGCAACACTTCGCTGGTACGCCCATGCATGGGCTCAGAGGCGGACCCAATCTGACCACCTAAGGCGGCCACGATACACTGATGCCCCAGACAAACACCCAGTATCGGAATGACTCCAGTGAAGCGGCGCACCAGGTCCAGCGACGGCTGAGCCTGCTGGGGTGCACAGGGTCCCGGAGAGAGGACGATGGCATCCACCGTGGACGCTTGTATCTGGTCCGGTTCGATTGCATCAAAGCGCACCACCTTCGTTTGCTGGCCCAGTCGGTTAAGATAGCGGGCCAAGTTATAGACGAAGCTGTCGTAATGATCGATTAGCAGGATCATAAAATCGCAACATTCCTGAAAAAGTCCCTGTCGTTTCTACTGGTCATTCCAGTGCTCGGATCATACCGATCGCTTTATCCCAAGTTTCAGCATATTCACTCTGGGGTGTCGACTGAGCCACGATACCCCCTCCGACCGGAAGTTGCCACCAACCCCGGCCAACTATGATCGTTCGAATCAGAATACTCAGATCCATGGTCCCATCGAATCCGATATATCCCATCGACCCACAGTAAGGCCCTCGCGCTGTCGGTTCCAGTTCAGCGACAATCTCCATGGCTCTCACTTTGGGTGCCCCGGTAATTGATCCTCCTGGAAAAGTTGCCCGAATAAGATCCAAAGGAGTCTTATCCGACGGCAATTCTCCTTGCACGACGGAAACCAGGTGCTGAACAAACTCGTAAGTTTCCAATCGGCAAAGGTCCGACACAAAAACGCTTTCCGGCACACAAACCTTCGACAGATCGTTTCTCAGCAGGTCAACGATCATCACATTCTCGGCGCGATCCTTTTCGCTGGCCCTCAAATCATCCGCAGTAAACAGGTCAGCAACTGGGTGAGAGGAACGGCGCCGCGTCCCCTTAATCGGGCGTGCTTCGACCATTCCCTGCTGGATCTGCAGAAATCGTTCTGGCGAAGCGCTTACAATTTGAAACTGCTTTGTTTGAAAATATCCGGCAAAGGGAGCTGCATTGCGGCGGCGTAATCGCAAGTACAACGAAAGACTGTCGGAGCTAGCCGGAAACAGCAGCCGTTGCGACAGGTTTACCTGAAAAATGTCGCCCGCGTAAATATAATCGACAGCCTGTTTAACGGCATCACAATAACCGTCAGCAGAAAAATCACTGAGCAATCCCGCCGGACCCGGCACTTCAAAATGAGGAGCCAATTGGCTTAAGGGAAGCAGATCTGAATCCCTGGCAACCAACTCACCTGGCGGTCGTGGCACTTCATCGTAAATCCAGTGCTCCATTTGCAGCAATCGTTCTTCAGCACGTTGCTGGCGGGCGGCCGGATCATGATCTGGCAACCCCTGGGAGATAATCCAGGCACGATTTTGCTGATGGTCAAAGGCAACCACCACATCATAAAATCCGACGGCCATCGCAGGAACTTGAAATTCGTCGTATCGAACAGCTGGCAAGTTTTCAACACTATGGGCCAGGTCGTATCCAAACAGGCCTGCAACTCCGCCACGAAACGGGGGCAATTCTCCATCATCGTCACGGTTACCTGTCACCGTAAAATCGCTCATCTTCTCCTGCAAGACATCGAGAGCCTGGTGATCCTCTGGCATAAACTCTAAATAATCAAAGGGATCAGCCATGATGTACGAGTAACGTCCCAATTGACAATCTCGTCGAGCGCTATCCAGGAACAAGCAATGGGGTTGCGCAGCCAGCTTGGCAAAACCCGCTTCGCTGTCAGGCATGGGAACCAGTTCGCGCACCAGTGGCGCTTAGGGAGCCTGGGCACCGGAAGAAACCTTCTCGCTGCGAGAGGACGCCGAAAACATCTCTGACATCTCTCACTCCTCGTTCACTGATTCAGGCGTATCGGCATCGCTGGGCAACTGGGCACAACGGCCGCTAATCTTAAGTCGATGATGTTTTTCCGGACGCGTCAAGTATCCCCAGTCGAGCGCCTGGTCTTGCTGGTATTGCTTTGAAAGCGTCGCCGCCGTCATCGCCTTAGCCATTTCATATCCCAGGTAAAACGCGTGGGATGCATCAACATTCGTCGGCGGATCCTGTTGTCCTTCACCCTGCATCAACTGTTCAAACAACAGGAATGGGTCTTCGTTTCTCAGATGCAATCCCGCTGAAACCAGGTGAAGCATTTGATCTTCCACAATCAAGCGGTAATTATGATCCTTGATATCTGCTGACAGTTGCTCCAAGTGGTCTTCGCCAAACTGTCTTACCTGAGGATCACGCAAGCTAACCAATCTCGGTTCGAGGTGCTTGGGAGGAACCTGCTGCCGCAGTGAAAAATGAACCAGGCGGCGAGCCAGGTCACATTCTTTGACACTCGATCGACTCCAGTTGATCACTTCCGTCGTCAAGACACTGTGAATTGACAGCTCTTCACAGATTGCCAGCAGCAAAACATTCACCCCGGCACTGTCGACATCGGTCATTTCCGTGAGGTTACCGGTACCCATCATCATTTCTGCATCAGGAAATTTTTGCCGCACGGACCAGTAGCGTTGCAAGCTCTCGGCAAAGCCAAATCCAATCGGTTCCAGGATTGGATCAATACGCAGGGGTACACCAGCAACGGCCAATTGTTCAACAGTCTCTTCCAACCCACCTAACGTGGCAACATCATCCGGAATCACAACTACGGGACAGCCCCAATCGAGAGCCTGCTGGCGATTCGTGGAGTTCACGGACAGCACCAGTTCAGCGCCGGCCTGCACCGCAGGCTCAATTTCAGCTGGATTGAGACTGTCGATTGAAACCCGGTGACCTTCATCGCGTAGGGCTTTCACACAGGAAGCAACACCGGACCAGGATTCCCCCGCGTTACCGCCAACGTCGAACATATCTGCCCCGTCATCGCGTAATCGGTTTGCCATAGCCAGCACCTCGGCGAGCGAGAGCCGCGGGGCGTGATTAATCTCAGCCAAAATCTCGATCGAGTAGTCTCCATAACTCTCGGCGGAAACATGTTTCGCACCCAGAAATTCCGGCAGGTTACGTAAATCACGGGGACCACGATGAACGGGAACCGGT
>CAZXJC010000050.1:0-3699 GCA_964640885.1 uncultured Pirellulaceae bacterium
GTCCATCCCGCGGATCCGCGCCCGATGCGAACGCTCGATATAGTCGTGGGAATCCCAGCCCCCGTGAAACAACTGAACGAAACGGACTCCCTTCTCCAGCAACCGCCGCGCCATCAAGCACTTGCGCCCTAGCGGATCGGACAACTTGCCGCCAATCCCATAATCATCTCGCAGCTTCTGCGGTTCCCGAGAAATGTCAAGCAAATCCGGGACGATCGATTGCATCCGAAAGGCCAGTTCGTACGACTCCATGCGGGCGGCCAAGTCCTGGTGACTGGGATGATCCTGCAGGTGATCCGAATTGAGTTGTCCCAGTAAATCGAGATTAGCCCGCTGCACCTGGCGAGTCACACCAGCAGGCGGATTGATGTCCAGGATAGCTGAACCATTAGGTCGCAAGGTCGTCCCCTGGTAATAAGGAGGAAGAAACCCGTTGGACCAGTTTGCCGAGCCACCCTGCGGAAAAGCATGCTCCGGCAACACCATGAAACCAGGCAGGTCCTGGTTAAGGCTGCCGAGTCCATAGGTGACCCAGGAACCAATGGCTGGATCACCACCAAACCGGTTACCCGTATTCATGTGATAACAGGCCGTCGGATGATTGATCGATTCTGCCTGCAACCCGTGGTACAGGCAGAGCTCATCGGCTACCGTCGAAAGTTGCTCGAACTCGCTGTTCATCCGGATCCCGCCATCGGAAACCTGTTTGAACTGAAAGGGACTCGCAACGTAATAGCGAGTGCCATTGCCCATGTTCGAAACGAACTTCTCCTTACGCTGAAACTTCTGCTCGTGAAGATCCGCCAGCTTCGGCTTGGGATCAAACGTATCGATATGACTCGGTCCACCTTCCAGGAAGATAAAAACGCAGCGTTTAGCCCGTGGCGAATGATGGGACGATTTGGGGGCCAGCGGCGATTTACCCACTTTCTCTTCGGCCGCCAACTGCTGCTGCAACAGCGCATTGAAAGCAACCGTCCCAAGCGTACTGCCAAGGCCGTACATGAAGTTGCGGCGAGAAATATTTCGTGGGTTAAACATAAACTCAGTAGACGTAAATAAATTCGTTGCTGTTAAACAGGACCAGGCAGACTTCCGCCAGGGCTCTCACCTCGGCCGTCACGTCCGCGGGCTGTAAGTCCGGAACGTATTTTGGGTGAGCGTAAATATCAAGTTGCTCGACCCAGGAAAAGTCTTCCCCGGTCATCTCCTCGGTCATCTCGCGGGTTATTTCTGTTGGCTTCGTGAGCTTAACCGGAGCGTGTTCCCGATGGTGCGCGAGCATGTCCTGGTAATGCTGCAACACGATCTTTAGTTGGCGTTCTCCGGGTTCCCTTCCCAGGGCAACTTGGAAAACACGGGTAACCTGCTCGGCTGGCGACTTAACCTGGCCAGCAATCCTGGCAGCCATCGCCAGCGAGCGGTCATGAGTATTCTGTGAATTGAGCAGCGTGAAAGCCTGCGGAACTACCGTGGTTTGATCCCGCCGATCACAACTGGCCGTGCTCTCGGGCTTATTGAAAACCTCTTGCAGCGGGTAAGCCCGGCTGCGCTGCTTGTAGACATAAATGGACCGTCGATTTCGCTCACCCGGCGTCAGCGATGGCTGCCAGGCCGGCGAGACCGAGCCCATCACGTGAATCGGTTGAATGGCAACTTCCCAGTTGATTTCGGGGTAAATCCCGGGCCCACCCATCGTGGTATCGAGTTCACCGCTGACCGCCAGCATGCTGTCACGAAGTTCCTCAGCCGTCAGTCGCCGAACTGGATAATGAGCCAGCAACTGGTTATCCGGATCTGTTTCTGCCACTGACACAATCGCTGGATGGGCTGCAGACCGCTGGTAAACCTCACTCGTCATGATGTAGGCATGCAGCTTCTTGATCGACCAGCCATGCTCGATAAACCAAGTCGCCAGATGGTCGAGCAGTTCCGGGTGCGTGGGGCGGCTTCCGGTAACGCCAAAATTATTGGGCGTTGCCACGATACCCCGATTTCCAAAGTGATGCTGCCAAACCCGATTCACGATCACTCGTGCCGTAAACGGATTCTCCTTGCTGGCAACCCACTTGGCCAGGTCCAACCGGCGTCCGATCGTCTCCTTGCTAATGGCCGTCCGGTCTCCTTGCTCATGGAGACCGGCTGCCGAGAGAATTCCGGGAGTGACTTTTTCGCCAGGAGTTTGCACCGAGCCACCAGTCAGAATACTGACAGCAGGCACAGCACCTTTACGGTTCTCGGGAACGCGATTCCAATGCGAATTAGAACTATAGTGATTCGAAGGTCCACTATAAACCGTCAAGCTTTGCGGCTGATACGTCCGTTGCATACGAGTGAAATACTCACTCCGTTTCCTGAGAACCTTGATCTGTCCCAGGTCCGTGTAAGAGAGGCCCAGGTGTCGTGACGGTCGCTGATCTTTCGGGAGTGAATTGATCAGCTGTTGAATCTTTTTCCCCTCAGTCTCAATTCCCTTCTCTTGCAAGAACTTTACCTTGGCCTGATAGCCTCGATCGTTGATGGTCTTGATCTGCTGCCCCACCTTGGCCAGCAACTGCTGGTACCGTTGTTGGTGGCTATCAAAACCGGCCGCATTTTCACTTACGCTAAATTTCGTCTGACGATCGGCCGGATGAAGCGGAGCCAGGATCGCCACCATGCGGTAATAATCGCGTGTGGGAATCGGATCAAATTTGTGGTCATGGCACTTTGCACAGCGCAGCACTTGACCCAAAAACGTCTCCCCGATTGCATTGACCGTGTCATCGAGATACTGCTGTCGGGTCACCGCCTCCACGCTCATCCCGGTATGCTCGTAGGGTCCCATCCGCAAGTAACCGACGGCCAGCTGGTAGCGGGGATTCGACTCGTCCAGTTCATCTCCGGCAATTTGCTCCGTCACGAACTGGTTGAAAGGCAAATCGGCATTGAAAGCACGAACGACGTAATCCCGATACCGCCAGGCGGTCGGACGTGGATCGTCACGTGAAAAGCCACTGGTGTCAGCATAACGTGTGATATCCAGCCAGTGCTGGGCCCACTGTTCTCCATAGCGGGGACTCGCCAGCAATTTTTTTACCAGTGACTCAACTGCTTGCGGACTCTCATCGACCAGAAACTGTTGAACTTGTTTTGGTGTGGGAGGAAGACCAGTCAAATCAAAGTAAATACGCCGCAGCAAGGTTCTCTTACTGGCACGGGGAGCCGGAATCAGCCCTTCCTCTTTCAACTTAGCCACAATAAAACTGTCGATCGGATGCATTCCCGCTTCCGGCAACTGCGGGGAGACAATCGGACGATAGGCCCACAGGTCAGAGGGAGTGTATCGTCGACTGGTCCAGGTACTGTCCAGGCCGCCGCTGGTCTTAACAGTAATGCCATCGGCCTGGGACTTGGCCCACTCCTGTTGGTAGCGGGCAATCGTCTCTGCCTTGGGCCAGATGGCTCCCGTTCGAATCCACTTTTCAATGTACTTAATCTGGGTTGTCGTGAGTCGATCATTCTCCTTGGGTGGCATCTCCAGGTCATTCCACTGGATCGCCTCCATCAAGGGACTTTGACTCGGTTTGCCAACCACAACCGCCGGTTCACCCGATTCACCTCCCTTGATCAACTGCTGGCGATCGATGAGGACATACTTGCCCTTGATGTCAGCCGGATCGCCACCATGACAGGCAAAGCACTTTGTCTTAAGCAGAG
>CAZXJC010000051.1:0-10523 GCA_964640885.1 uncultured Pirellulaceae bacterium
GTACCCCGCACGACATATCAGACGCTAATCCCCCCATATGGAAAAATCCCCATGCCCACCCAAAAAGTCACAGAAAACCCTGTTAAAAAGCCCACCAAGTCCGTAGAAATGCGGCGCATACCCACCATAACCCCAGGCGGATACCGCTACGACCCGCCAGAACCCAGCGACGAACCTAAAAAGTCGTAGCCGCCAGCGCCTTTAATTCACCACAATCGGTAGACCTGTGCGTTACACGCCCGCTTTCGCGCGGAGCCGCTAAAAGCCACTCCCCGTTGGACAGCGGGGTAATCCAACAGACGCGCTCGTCTCCCCTGCGCCCCTCCCAGTAGGTTTTTACCGTGACGGGCCACCCTCCTCGGGTTCCTGTGTGTTCCGTCCAGTCTATTTCGTCCATGTTTAAACGTCTCCACATACACCTTGTCGTTACGCCTTGGCCACTTCCCAGCGGGCAATGTCCCTTATGTCGGCCATTAGCGCCTTGGATATAACATCCGAGCGATTTTTACGGCTATAAAGCCTATATAATGCGTCTTTTGCGTGTTCAACTAACGCACTGCCGTTGTCGGCTATCTTATCCCGCATAAACCCTACCAGCCGTGTGCGATCGACAATAACCCACGTTTCTGGCTGCTCGAACGCGATATAGTCCGCCTTACCGTAGACCCACCCAGGCCTGCCGCGCACATTTTTTGATTCAACCCACGTTATGTCTGGGTCTATTCTGCCAGCCCTCGCGTTTCGACGCATACCCTTAACGTCGTATCTGTACGATTCTGCTGTTACGTCACGTAACACCCCAGCGATGTCCCAATGTTCGAATACATCTTGTCTGAACGACGACCATATCACGTCGTCAAGCAGCAGCGCGAAGTCTAATTCGGCCTTGTTACGCTGCCCACCACCATAGTGTGACATTTTTGCAACACCCTAACCTGTGACATTTTTGCAACACTCCAAAAAAAAATGCGCCTCAACCTAATTTTTTTTGGCTATCGGGATTGCAACCGACTTGACACGGTGGCATATTTTTCCTTCCCAAGGAGGGCGGGGACGTGACAAAACAGTATGCATAAGCCCTCCTAATAGAGTAAAAAATCAAACTTTTCAAGTGTTTGGACGTAACGACCTAGAACAGGTTTCCTGAACATTGTGAAGTTTACTGTAAAGCTTTGTTTAGCAAATAGCTTTACATTGTAATAAGGGAGAACTGCGTCTAATGCATGATATTCAGCAATATATGGAATGGACCCGCAGCACGGCGGTCTATCCTGCGGAACAGGCCCTGCAATACACCGCGCTTGGTTTGGCTGGTGAAGTTGGTGAAGTCTGTAACAGCCTGAAAAAGGTCTACCGTGACGACCAGGGTTGCGTGACGCCCGAACGTCGGGCTAACCTCGCCAAGGAACTTGGTGACGTGTTTTGGTATCTGGCACGTCTGTCCGACGAACTTGAACTCTACCTGCCAGCCGTACTGGGGAACAACGTGTCCAAGCTTGAAGACCGTCTTTCACGTGACGTTATTAAAGGATCGGGTGACGAACGATGATATATCGCTCAAACCTGAACCCTATCTTCCGCAGCAAGTTTGCCGAAGACATTTTTAATTTGAAGTACCGTCACGCTGAAGCGGAAACGTGGGACGCGCTAGCCAAGACCGTCGCCATAGACGTGGCTGGCACGTATCTGCACAAAGACGAACTGTCTGCGCTTATACAGATGATACGCCAGCAGGAATTCATTCCTGGCGGCAGGTATCTGTATTACGCTGGTCGTGACGTTAAATTCTTCAACAACTGTTTTTTGCTATGCGCCGAAATGGACACCCGCGAAGACTGGGCAAATCTAGCCTGGAAGGCTAAGTCGTGTTTGATGTCAGGCGGCGGAATTGGCGTGGACTATTCCGTGTACCGCCCCGCTGGTGCGACACTTGGACGTACTGGGGGTACGTCGTCTGGGCCACTCCCCTGTATGAATATTATCAACGAACTTGGGCGACGTGTAATGCAGGGTGGGTCACGGCGATCCGCTATATACGCTTCGCTTTCCGACGAGCACGCTGACGTACAGGAATTTCTGGAGTCCAAAAACTGGGAGTCCATGCCTGTTGGCAGCACGGGATTTAGCTTGAAGGACGTAAAGGAACAGGACTTCAACTTCCCAGCACCCCAGGACATGACAAACATTTCGGTGAACTATACCGACAAGTGGCTGCTCAACTACTGGGAAACTGGTGACGTAGGCGAAACCTTTTCCAAAAACGTTGCCCAGGCCATGCGCACGGGTGAGCCTGGGTTTTCGTTCAACTTTTTTGACAAACGTCACGAAACCTTGCGGAACGCCTGCACGGAAGTTACGGCAAACAACAGCCTAGCCCACGACGGTGGTGACGATTCCGACGTTTGTAATCTAGGCTCGATCAACCTTGCGCAGATACCCGACATCACCAGACTGCGTGAAGTTGTGGAACTCGCGACGAAGTTTCTGGTGTGCGGCACACTGCGGGCCGACCTGCCCTATCAGAAAGTCTATAAGGTGCGGCAGAAAAATCGCCGCCTGGGTCTGGGCGTAATGGGCATACACGAGTGGCTCATCCAGCGTGGCGAGCGGTATAATGTTACGCCAGAACTGCACCGCTGGCTGCACGTATACAAAACCGTTTCCGACGATGCGGCTGACAAGTTTACCACACAGCAGTCCATTAGCCGCTGCGTTGCCAAGCGGGCCATTGCGCCAAACGGCGCGATTGGCATCCTCGCTTCTACGACTACGGGTATAGAACCGTTATTCGCCGTTGCGTTTAAACGCCGCTATCTTAAAGGCACCAAGTGGCACTATCAGTATGTTGTCGATTCTGCGGCTCAACGTCTTATTGAATCTTATGGTGTCAACCCAGACAGGATAGAATCTGCGTTGGATCTGGCTACCGACTACAAGCGCCGTATAAAATTCCAGGCCGACGTTCAGAACTACGTTGATCACGGCATAAGCTCTACGATCAACTTACCCGCTTGGGGTAGTGCGGAAAACAACGCCGACACCGTTAGTGAATTCACACAGACCCTCGCTTCTTACGCACACCGCCTTCGCGGCTTTACCTGTTACCCTGACGGCAGTCGCGGCGGACAGCCCCTCACTGCGGTTCCCTACAAGGAAGCGACCAAGCAGCAGGGTGAAGAATTTGTCGAAGCCATAGACGTGTGTGACATTACACAGCGTGGCGGCACGTGCGGGTAGCCTATTGCAGCACGTAAATGGTCTATGTTACCATTTGGCTGGACAGGTTGTTGTCTCCCTCTAGGTAGAGACGCACCCTCCCTGCCTGTCTATATTGCTGGCGGTGGTTCGTCCCCAGACCACCGCCAGCTTTTTTTTGCTGCTTGTGAGGCAGTGTTATGAAACTGAAAAGAGAAACCTGGGAAGAACTGGCCTTTTTACTTATTATGTTTTTTGATGTGGCTTTCTTTTTCTTTACGCCTCAGTCGGCGGCTTCGCAGATAAGATACCCGCATTGCAAACCTAAAAAGGAAGTTTTCGAATTCTTGGGGCGCTATGGCGAACTTCCTATATTCAGAGGCGTTTCTAAAGAGGGTCACGTAACTGTAGTCTTTTTAAATCGCGTCACTGGCAGTTGGACAGCCGTGGTTATACTTCCCAACGCACCTCCAGATAAGTCTGTCTGTATTGTTGACATGGGAGACACTGGGGCTATTGAAATTCCGAAGGAGTCAAATCCTAAAACGTTCTACTGAAAATATGGAGTTTCTGTTCGGTGAGTGATCCTGTAAAAGAACCGCCGCATTATCAAATACTGGTAAATAATACCCCCCTGGAAGCTTGGGACATTTCGGACGCGCTATTTTACAACAACGCTCTGCTGTGGAACGTGTTAAAGTATTTGATCCGCGTTGGGTCTGGCGGGAAGTCAGACGATCTGCAAGACCTAAAGAAGGCTAGGCAGTATCTCGACAGGGAAATAGCCCGTAGGGAATCCCTGACAGACCTAGACCGTACTGGTTTTCTTTAGCGCAATAGGTTGTTTTAGCCGTGATCGACAAGTCAGCCAGAGTCAAGCTTGTGAGAAGAGTAGAAGAAACGTACAATGATTACGCAGCAGCCGTAAAACGGCTTCACGCATTTGACGACGCTCCTATTTTAGCCGCGCATGAAAAATTTAAAGCGGCTAGGGCGTCGTACCTTGAAGCGGTTCGTGCGGCGGGAAAGTTGCCCCCAACGTCAATGTTCAGCTATTATAATTCGTTTTGACCGCAACACTGTCCCTTAATTCGCTTGAGGACATTCAGAAAGCCTTACAGATTCTGAATGAACGAGAAAGCGCGGAAAACGCCAGCAAGAACCTGCTTGACTACTGTCAACACCTTGCTCCGCAATATATGAGACCCAAACACGTTGAATACCTCGCTTCCAAACTAGAAGCCGTGGAGCGTGGCGAAATAAAAAGACTTGCGATTTCGATGCCTCCACGACATGGGAAGTCCGAGCTTGCGTCTAATTACTTTCCGTCTTGGTATCTTGGCAGAAATCCTGATAAGTACGTTATCTTTTCAACCTACGCCCAGGAACTTGCTGATGATTTTGGTCGTAAAGTCCGTAATACTCTGCGTGACGACCGTTACGCTATGGTCTTTAATGACGTAAAGCTTGACGATACTTCGCAGTCGGCGCGTAGGTTCGGCACCAACCAAAGCGGAGCATACTTTGCTGTAGGCGCTGGTGGTGCGATAACAGGTCGCGGTTCACACCTGCTAATTATTGATGACATTATTAAAGGGCGTGAAGACGCGGACTCAATGGCGATCCGCCGCAACGTCATAGACTGGTATAAATCAACCGCCTATACGAGGCTCATGCCAGGGGGAGCGGTTGTCATAATTGGCACCCGCTGGCACGAAGACGATCTTATAGGTCACGTATTAGAAAATGCCGACCACGAAACCTGGGAGGTTGTTTCACTTCCCGCAATGGCGGAAGAAGGCGACACGCTGCTGCGTGAACCAGGGGAGGCCCTCTGGCCTGAACAGTATCCTGTTGGTCGGCTGCTGGAAATAAAACAGACCGTTGGTTCACGTGAGTGGGCCGCGTTGTTTCAGCAGTCGCCTTCTGCGGAAGAAGGCAACATCTTCAAGCGTAACTGGTGGCGTTTGTGGCGGGACGCCGAACCTCCTTACTGCGACTATCTGATACAGTCTTACGACACTGCGTTCAGTTCTTCATCGCAAGCCGACTTTACGGCAATACAAACGTGGGGCGTATTCGAACAAGACAGCAAGCCTAACGCCATATTGTTGTCATGTTTAAACGAGCGGCTTGAATATCCGCAGCTACGTGAACGTGCGATGGAGCTTTATAAAAAGTGGCGACCAGACAACGTGCTTATAGAAAAGAAAGCTTCTGGTCAGTCTCTTCTACAGGATTTACGTCGTACTGGAATTCCAGTTACAGACTACATGCCTGACCGTGACAAGATATCCCGCGCCCACAGTGTCGCTCCGATGGTTGAATCGGGTCAGATATGGTTGCCGCAAAATAAATTCTGGGCTGAAGAGTTTCTGAACCAGTGTTCTTCATTTCCAAACGCGCGGCGTAAGGACATGGTGGATGCGTTTACACAGGCCATCATACGATTAAAGAACGGTTACTTCCTGCACTACGGTGAAGAAGAAGAAGACAATCCTGAATTTGCTAAGAAGAAGCGGTACTACTGGTAGTTGCTTAACAAGCCCCCTGCTGGTATTCTCGCGACGTAGCTAGGAGCTTTAAATGGCTGTTGATCGAGCCCTGGAGCCGATGCCTCTTGAGGCTATGGAAGCTCCTGATGACGATATTTCTACTGAAATAATTATTGAGTCAGATTCTGAATCGGGCTTAACGGAAATTACCATCAGTGAAATACCGACTACAGAAGCGTTTGTCGATCATAACGCGAATATTTCCGAGTATTTAGAAAATGACGTTCTGGCCGACATTGCTTCGGATCTTGTGGAAGCCTACGAATCTGACCGTAGCTCCAGATCCGAATGGGAATCCACGCTTGTTGAAGGCATGGACATCCTCGGCATACGTCTGGAAGACGTAACCGAACCCTTTGACGGTGCGTGTGGCGCACATCACCCGATGCTGCTGGAAGCGTGTCTGCAATTCCAGGCCCGCGCAGTTTCCGAACTTTGCCCCGCCGATGGCGCGGTGAAGACTAAGATTATTGGGGAAGAAACACCTGAAATTCTAGCGCAGTCCCGCCGCGTGCGCGACCACATGAACTACCAGATTACCGAAGAATGCGAAGAATACTTCGATGAAATGGACCGTATGCTGTTCATGCTGCCTCTCGTCGGCATAGGCTTCAAGAAAACCTATTACGACGAAAGCATGGGGCGCTTGATGTCTCGGTTTGTGCCTGCGCAGGACTTTGTGATTGACAATGAGGCTACGGATCTTATCACCGCAAGCAGGTACTGCCACGTCTTGACGATGGATTCGAACGAAATCCGTAAGCTACAGGTAAACGGCATATACCGCGACTTCCCCGTAGGTGAAACACCTCAGTTTGACAGGGGAATTGAAAACGAAAAGGATGACGAAATAACTGGAGTCACCTATACAGGTTATGGCGAACGCCGCCGCGTATTGGAATTTCATGCTGACATCGACATTCCAGGCTTCGAACACCTTGGTGACGACGGCGAACCGACAGGCATAGCATTACCATACGTTGTTACGATTGTTGACGGGTCAAATGAAATCCTGTCTATCAGACGTAACTATAAAGAAGACGATCCTAACTTTATTAAGCAGTCTTGGTTTACTGTTTATAAGTTTTTACCAGGGTTAGGCTTCTACGGTCTCGGATTTGTCCACGTACTAGGCAACTTGCAACGTACCGCTACCGCAATACTCCGCAGTCTGGTCGATGCGGGTCAGTTTGCGAACCTTCCTGGCGGGTTTAAGGCTCGCGGTATGCGTGTCGCGGGAGACACTCCTGTTTCTTTTGGTGAATTTAGAGACGTGGAAGGTGTGGGAGACGACATTAGAAAGTCGATTATTCCGCTGCCCACCAAGGAACCCAGTCAGACTTTGTTTTTACTATTGGGTAATATTATCGACAACGGTCGTAGGCTGTCCGCTTCTACAGACCTTCAGGTTGGTGACGCCAACACTAAAGAGACGCCCGTAGGTTCCGTAGTCGCCATGATGGAAGCTGGGCAGCGTCTCATGTCTACAATTCATCGGCGTCTTCACCGTGCGCAGCGTAACGAATTTCGCCTGATGGCCCGCATTAACAACGAATATGCGGACTTTTCGCGGTATACGTCTGGATCTGGGGAAATTTATGCTGAAGATTACGACGGTCGTGTAGACGTGGTTCCTGTTTCTGATCCAAACGTGTTTTCGGAATCTCAGCGCATCATGCGGGCTCAAGCGCAGCTACAATTAGCTCAACAGTTTCCTATGCAGCATGATTTACCAGCAGCCATACGAAACATGCACGAAACCATCGGCACAGAAAACATAGACGATGTTTTATTACCAGATCGTGGCCCACTTCGCGCCGATCCAGCGACGGAAAACTTCTCGTTTATGCACGGCAAGGCGGCTAAAGCCTTCGCTGATCAAGACCATCAGTCGCATATTGCAACGCATCAGGCTTTTATGATGTCCATGCAGGGTGACCAACAGACCTTTGCTAAATTGTCGCCAGTTATGAACGCGCACATAGCCGAACATATGGCGCATTCCTATAGGCAGCAAATAGAATCCATGATGCAGCAGCCTCTGCCAGCCGCACCCGATTACAATCCGATGAAACCGATGGATACGGGTGAATTCACCGAACTGCCCGTTCAGATCGAAATCGAACTGGCTAGTATGCAGGCTATGGCTGGGCAGCAGTTGGCCCAGCAGCAGGCGCAATTGCAACAGGCGCAGCAAAACCAGCAGCTAATGCAGAACCCGCAGGTGCAGCTTGCCATGCAGAAGCTCGCCATTGACAAGCAGGAAGCTGACGTTAAAGCCTATAAGGCACAGACTGACGTGGCCTTGAAACAGGCTGAACTGCAAGCTGAAATCAACGATGACGAACTTGATCGTCAGCTTGAAGCAGAAAAAGCTGAACTTGACGCACAGGTTAAGCTTGCGGACCAGAAGGCTAGAGTTGATGCTGCCGCTATGAACGTCTCCAGAGCTAATCGCTAATAAAGAATGCCGTTGCAAAGGCACTAAATCTACGCGATAATGCGTTATCTTCTATAAGATGTTACTGAGGAGTCTAAGAAATGGCTGATGCCGCCACGGTGACCGTAAGCGCCACGCTTCTACCCGATGAAATCGCGAAGACGATCACTGGCAGCATGACGGTAAGTCCTGACGACGCCAACGACAAGTGGTATTACAAATTTACTTCTTGCACGGCGACTTCTACGGATCTTATAGCGGGTGCCTTTTTGGACTATACCGCCGTGGATGACGATACTGCGCCGACAGCGGTCAGTACGTCGGACAAGGTGAAGTTTTTATTTGTGCAGAACACTAGCTCTACTGATGGCGTTTATATTGTTTTCGATGGAGGCACCGCAGCGAACGATGTAGTCGATGGTGTCTTTATTGGGCCGAGCCAAACTTGGTTTGGTCGTCTACCCAATACCACTGTTGCAAATATACACGCTATATCCAGTGACATCGGTGACGCAGGGGATGCGTCCGCGAACCTAATTGTGGCGGCACTTATTGACGACGTAGCATAGTTTAAACACTATGGTTATGAGTCGGTCTGACATGCCTAAACAGCTAGTGGGCGGCGATGGTAAAGCTAGTAGACGAGGGCGTAAAAAACGCAAGCCCGTCAGACCCTCAAGAAGAGACAAACGTGGTCCCATTTCCAGACGTAGGGGACCACTACGACGTTCAGTGGCTAACAAGTCTTCTAAGTCGAGACGCTGAAAACATACAGGCCGTCGTTGGTGCTGTTTTATTTAAAGACGGCGACGTGCGTATAGCCTCCACCAATGTGGAGCTGGGCGACCTTATCTTATGTTCTAAGGTTCTGGAATCGTTTGTAACCGACATCATTGCAACGAAGTACACAAGCTATGAAGACGATTGACGACGCTATAAAGTCTGTTGTACAGATTCGGGCGGAACACGTTGAATACGCAGGGATTGGTCGCTGCGCAAACTGGGACGAGTACACCAAGCTAGCGGGCGCGGTTATGGCGTTCGACAAAGTACTCGCAGAATTGGAGACTATGCGTGGAAACTACGACGAAGATTGATGCAGAAACTTTAGAAAAAATTAGATTATCAGTTTCTCCTTCGGGCTATAGGGTTCTCATAGCCGATGAGCCGCAATCGGAAACATCCAAGGGCGGCGTATACATTCCTGAAGCAGTGTTGGATCAGCAACGCGGTGTCTGCATGTTTGGCACCGTGGTTTCGCTTGGCGATCTTTCGTACAGCCGTGAAGACATGGATGACTTCGAAGACTGGTGTGAACCAGGGAGTGTCGTAATATTTTCTAAGTATTCTGGAGTTCGTTTTAGGGTTCACGGACACCCCGATAGAATTGTCAATGACGATGAAATTCAAGCGGTTATACACAATAGGGACTCGGTAGCATGGTAGCTGAAACTGAAACTGAAATTGAAGTTGCTGGTGAAGAAACAGACGACATTGAAGTTGTTTCTGAAGGCGATTCTGGGCAACAGTCTGATTCGGCTGGGGAACAAGAAGAATATTCTTCCCGTGTTCAGAAGCGTATATCTCAGGAAGTGGCGAAGCGTCACGAAGCCGAACGTCAGGCTGCGTCTGTTCAGGAACGTTACATAAAACTTCAGCAAGCCTATTCGCAGTCCCAAGCTAACGCGCTGACTTCTGGAGAGTCGGCCCTTGAAGCGCAGCGTAAATCCCTGCAAACCGATTATGACGACGCCTACAATGCTGGCGACACTTCTAAGATGTTTGAAGTGCAGGACAGGCTGTCTCGTTTAAACACGCAGCATTCTGATTTTCAACGTCAGCGTCAGGAACAGGAACGCTGGGAACAGTCGGTGCAGCAGCATCAGCATCAACAACAGCAGCAGCGGCAGCACCAGCAGCAACAGCCGCAGCAGGTTGCTCCAGAGCCTAAAGCGGTGGAGTGGGCTAGGCAAAATCCCTGGTTTGGTCAAGACGAGGCCATGACTGGTGCCGCTTACGCTATACATAACCGCTTGGTTTCATCAGAGGGCTATGATACAACTAGTGACGACTACTACGGCGAACTAGATAAACGCTAGCGGGATAACTTCCCTCACAAGATTTCTAGCCAAAAATCATCAAGATCGTCGCCTGTGGCTGGTGTGTCGAGAGGCACCAGCAAACGAACAGTGAAGCTGACGCAAGCGCAGCTTGATGTTTGTAAGCGGTTAGGAATACCGCCAAAAGAATACGCTCGTTACGTGGAGTGAACCTATTGCCAGAACGACACGCTAATCGCGAGGCCAAAACCCGCGCTGCTAAAAAACGGGAAG
>CAZXJC010000052.1:0-5887 GCA_964640885.1 uncultured Pirellulaceae bacterium
GGAAAGTAGATGGCGAAGAAAACAATTGAGCAAGTGGAGGTTCAGGGTAAGACGGTCTTGATGCGAGTCGATTTCAATGTGCCGCTGGACGATCAACAGCAGATCACCGATGATCGTCGCATCGAGATGGCATTAACCTCTATCCGTTCGGTCATCGAACGCGGTGGACAACTGGTATTGATGAGTCACCTGGGGCGCCCCCAGGGAGACGAGAATGACAGTCGGTTCAGTTTGCGTCCGGTAGCTGAGCGGCTCAAGTCGCTACTGGGTACAGAGGTTGTTTTTGCTACCGATACGGTCGGTGCAGATGCTCTCGAAAAACGGGCTGCCTTGCAACCCGGTCAGTGCCTGGTGCTGGAGAATTTGCGGTTCCACCCGGGCGAAAAATCCGGGGATGATGGCTTTGCCAGTCAATTGGCTGCCTTGGCTGATATCTACTGCAACAATGCCTTTGGTACCTGCCACCGGAATGACGCCTCGATGGTGGCAGTGCCACTTGCTATGGGAGATCAGCCGAAGGTTGTCGGACACCTGGTCGCCAAGGAAATTGAATATTTGTCGGAGGCCATTTCCGCTCCGCAAAGGCCCTTCGTAGCCATTCTCGGCGGAGCCAAAGTTTCCGACAAGATTTCCGTAATCAGCAACCTGTTGGGGATTTGTGATCAGGTACTGATCGGCGGAGCGATGGCTTATACCTTTGCTCTGGCGACGGACGGAAAAGTTGGCAAAAGCCTCGTAGAGCCAGATAAAGTTGATTTGGCTCGCGAGTTAATGGAACTTGGCGGAGAGAAGTTGTTGCTGCCAGTCGATACGCACTGTGGCGATGACTTTAACGGAGACTGCAATAAACAGATTTGTCCGGCAGGTGAAATTCCAGATGATTTTGAAGGTCTGGATATTGGACCGCAAACAGCTCAGCTTTATGCCGAGGCGGTAAGCGGAGCAAAAACGGTTGTCTGGAATGGACCTATGGGGGGTTTTGAAATTCCCCCATTTGATGCTGGTACACGGGCAGTTGCCGAAGCGATTGCTGGCAGTGAAGCGATCAGTATTATTGGTGGCGGTGACAGTGCTGCCGCCATCGATCAATTGGGCTACGTAGATCAGGTCTCCCATGTCAGTACAGGTGGAGGAGCGAGCCTGGCCATGCTGGAAGGGAAGGCGTTTGCTGCTGTGGATTGCCTGGATGAAGCCTGATCCGGTGATCGCGACGTCTTATTTGTCCCGTAAGGGAACGATGCGAATATTGAGCTCATCAAGCTGATCCGTATCGACGTTGCTGGGTGCCTCGGTCATGAGATCGGTTGCCCGCTGCGTTTTGGGGAAGGCGATACAGTCGCGGATATTATCCAGGCCGCTCAATAACATCACCCAACGGTCAACTCCCAGGGCAATTCCGCCGTGTGGTGGAGCGCCGAACTGAAGGGCGTCAAGGAGAAAGCCAAATCGCTCACGCGCCGTAGTAGCATTCAGTCCCATGAGATCAAAGACTTCCTGCTGCAAGGTCGAGTCGTGAATTCGGATGGTACCACCACCTGCCTCGGAACCATTGATAATCAAGTCATAGGCTTGGGCGCGACAGGCACGGGGATCAGAGCCCAGTAAGGCCTGATCCTCTGCAAGTGGGGCTGTAAAGGGGTGGTGCATGGCGACCCAATGGTTGTGTTCTTCGTCGAAATCGAACATGGGGAATTCGATTACCCAGCTACAGTTGAGTTCGTCAGGGTCGAATAACTGCAGTTCACTCCCGAGTCGCTTGCGTAGTCCCCCCAGAGCCTTGCAGCTGACTTCCCAACTGTCCGCGATAAAGAGCATCAGGTCACCCGGCTCTGCTTCCATCCGTTCGCCGAATTGAACCAGCAACTCGTCCGTTAGATTTTTAGCAATAGGAGACCAGAGTTTTCCATCACTCTCCATTCGGAACCAGGCCAGTCCCTTGGCAGAAAAATCCTGCTTTACATAGTCGGTCAGTTCGTCGATCCGTTTTCGTGAGAACTGTTCAGCGACCCCTTTGACATTGATCCCGCGAACCTTGCCACCGCCCTCTACTGCTCCGCGAAAAACACGAAATTCCGTGGTGGCGGCCAGGTCGGAACAATCAATCAGTTCCATGCCGAAGCGTAAATCCGGAGCATCGTGTCCATATCGTTCCATCGCTTCGGCATAAGTCATCCGCGGTAAGGGAAGAGAAATTTCCTTGCCCAGCACCTCGCGGGCTACCTGCACCACGAGACCGTCAATCATACTCATCACGTCGTTGGCTTCCACGAAACTCATTTCCAGGTCCAGTTGGGTGAACTCTGGCTGACGGTCGGCCCGCAAATCTTCATCGCGGAAACAGCGAGCTACCTGGATGTAACGATCATACCCGGCCACCATCAGGATCTGTTTGTATAGCTGGGGAGACTGGGGCAAGGCGTAGAACTGACCATGGTGGATTCTGCTAGGGACGAGGTAGTCGCGAGCTCCTTCCGGTGTGCTTCTTCCCAGGATCGGTGTTTCCACGTCGATGAACTGATGCTCGTCAAAATAGTCGCGCATCACCTTGATGATCTGGCTGCGCAGTAATAACTGCTGCTGCATTTTCTCCCGCCGCAGGTCAAGGTATCGATATTTGAGTCGCAGGTCTTCACCCGGCAGTTCTTGTTGGGAGGGCGTAAACGGAGGAGTCTGAGACTTGTTGAGCACCTCCAGGTTAGTACCACGGATTTCAATGGCTCCGGTATCTAGCTTATCGTTGACCGTTCCTTCCGGGCGATGCGTTACCTGGCCCGTGACCTTAACGACATCTTCAGATCGCAACTTGCCAGCTTCTTCAACCAGTTCTGGACCACTTTCAGGTCCGTAGACGACTTGGGTTTTTCCATAGCGGTCCCGGAGATCCAGGAAAACGGCTCCTCCGTGGTCACGGGTACTGTCGACCCAGCCACAAAGAGTTACTTCCTGATCAAGATGTTCAACACGGACTTCTCCGCAGGTGTGTGTTCGAAGCAAAATAGAAATCCTTGGTGAGCCAAATAAAGGGAAGAAAACCAGGTCAGTTGACCCGAGTAGAATATTCTACCAGACGAGGACCTAATGCACAGGATCGGTGAGGCTGGTTATTTTGACAGCGGGCTTATAAGCGACAGTTCGCAATGTGGGTTTCCAGGATCGCGGAAGCACCAATCGTTTCCAGTCGTTCCATCACATCCTGGATTTTATTGCGCTGAACCATTACCCGAATCGCACACCAGTCTGGGTCTTCCAACGGATTGACAGTAGGAGATTTGAAGCCAGGTGTTATCTTCTCCGCTTCGGCCAGTTGAGCTCTGGGGATATTGTATTCCAGCAGCGAGTAGCTGCGTGCGATTACGACACCTTCCAGTCGGCGGACTACGCGGTCTGCCAGTTCCTCATGTTGTCCCCGGTCGTTTTGGATTAAGACGGTCTCGTAATGACCGATCTCGTCGAGAATTCGTAAGTGGTTGGCAGCCAGGGTGCTGCCGGTTTCCACCAGGTCCACCACGGCATCAGCAACTCCCAACGAAATCATGATTTCGACTGAACCCGACAACGGTACCAGGTGTGCCTTGGCCTGATGTTCCGCGAGGTAACTCTTGGTAATGTTGGGGAAACTTGTCGCGATGCGGCAGCCGTCCAACTCCGCGGCAGATTCAATCGGAGAAGATTCTGCAACGCAGACGGTCAGGCGACATTTGCCGACATTCAGGGGTAACCGGGTGGTGAGCTCCACGGCAGATTCCAGGACCCGGTCACTGCCGGTAATTCCCAGGTCAATGGCTCCCTCGGCACAAAGCAAGGGAATGTCATCGGTACGCAGGAAAATGATCTCGACAGGCATTCCTCGTACACTGGCAAACAAGCTGCGATCTTGACGGCGGAAATTCAGCCCCGCTTCCTGGAGCAGGCCCTTTGCATGATCACTCAATCTCCCTTTACTGGGGATGCCAATTCGTAACTTGTTCATAGTGTAATTCTATCTGTTTCTGGGCCTGAAGGTTAGCCGGTCGAGGACCGGTGGGCACCTGGTAACGGTATTCAGGCGAATCTCATCTGACCGGTTTTAACTTACTCTCTTTTATGATTTCGGTGGCTCGGGAGAGGTTCGCGCAGCTTTTTCATCCAGGCCGGAAATCCCGAATCGTCGGCCTAATTCCCCTTCGATTTCCTCCCACTTAATCGACTTATAACCTAGCATAACGAGCAAATGAAAGATCAAGTCGGCCGCTTCATGGATCAGATGATCGTGGGCGGCGGAATCATCTTCAGTTGCAGCCTCGATGACCTCCTGGGCTTCTTCCAAGATTTTTTCGCCGATTTTATCGGTGCCACCACTAAACAAACTGCTGGTATATGACTTTTCAGATGGATTCTGCTTGCGGTCTTCAAGCACGCTCATGAGCCGCAATAAGATATGGCGGTCGTCTTGCCCCACGTCGCTCCCCTTTACACGCACCCAATTTACAATCAGGATGAAAACTGCCTGCCACAGCGGCAAGCACCACTTCTACCAAACTCTCTATCGTAGACAGGCCTCTGACAACTGGCAATCGCAACTGGCCATGTTGTCTGCTGAGTTTTGAGTGAAATGACATTAAATTCGACACCAACCGCTACCGATTGCTGGTATGTCACCGGCCCCACTGCCAGTGGTAAGACGCACATCGGACTCGAACTGGCACAAAGGATTAATGCCGAGATCATTTCGCTCGATTCCATGGCTATCTATCAACAGATGGATATTGGAACCGCCAAGCCTACGACCGAACAGCGTGAACAGGTTCCCCATCACCTGCTGGATGTCGTCTCACCAGACAAAGACTTCAGCCTCTCTCAATATGTTCAGCAGGCTCATTTGGCCATTGAACGTATTCGAGAGGCTGGACGAGAAGTTCTTTTCGTAGGTGGGACGCCACTTTACCTGAAAGCATTGCTCAGGGGTATTTATGAAGGCCCGCCGGCAGACTGGGAGTTTCGCGAACAGATCGAAAAAGAACTGGAAGAAGTCGGGATCGAATCGTTGCACCAGCGGTTGTCGCAAGTCGATCCACTGACGGCTCATCGATTACACCCTAACGATAAACGTCGCGTCATCCGGGCACTGGAAGTCTATAAGATCACCGGGCAGCCGATTAGTCACCAGCAAGATCATTTCGATGATGGTTTGCCCGCTGACCAGTGTAAGGTGTTTGTCCTGGGATGGCCCCGGGACGTCCTTCATAAACGGATCGAACAACGTGTGGAACAGATGTTCGACAGTGGCTTGGTGAATGAAGTCGAACAGTTGCTCCAGCAGTATACGACGCTCAGTCGAACAGCATTTCAGGCTGTTGGGTATCGCGAAGTTATCGAGATGTTGCAATCCGGCGGGCAACTTCCAGAGGCCATTGAACGCGTTACGATTCGAACCCGGCAATTCGCTCGCCGGCAGGAAACCTGGTTTCGCAGTCTCAGCGAGTGTCGGCGAATCGAACAGCTGGGGCTTACTGATCCGGCAGATACTGTCGATGCCATGATCGCCCTGGCTGAGTCAGGAAACTCAGAAACGACCAGCTGACTGAGCGGTTAGTGATCACTTGCATGTTGCCGCTGTTTTAGGGAGCAACGAGCCACTCTCCGCCACTCATGACGCTTTGCACCCGGCTTCCCGGCATGACGACGGCTTCAGCAGCACTGGCTGAATTGCCTGGATCCGAGCAGACTGTAACCAGGTCAGCACGCTTGCCAGGCTCAATCGTCCCACAAAGTTTTGTCAGCCCAAGAGCTTGGGCACCGTGACTAGTACCCAGCTGGACGATTAATTCTGGATCAATGGTGGGATGCGCCCGGGCCACGTGTTGCATCTCTGCCAGCAGGTTCAAGTCTGGATTTGTGGCCCGAGAAT
>CAZXJC010000053.1:0-3222 GCA_964640885.1 uncultured Pirellulaceae bacterium
TTGCTGTTACTGCCAATCAGCTGGTTGTTGACCTGGTCGATGTCGGGCTGCTTGTCGTAGTGCACGATATCTGCGCGGTCAGCCTTGTAATCAGGGGTATCTCCACTGGCTGTCGCAATCATGGTGAACTTGTTTGCGCCCGGAAGCCGTACGTTGTACTTGAGACTGAGTTGTTCCAGTAGTTCTTCAAAATACTGGTCGCCAGCGCTGGCCTTCAACTGCAAGGCCAGGGACGAATTTAAGATGCGGTCAATACGGAACAGAATCACCGTGTTGAATTCTGATGTGATGTACGTCGACTTAAGAGGTGCCAGATCGACCGAAGGTGCCGTCTTCTGTCGGCAGCCCTGGCTAAGCAACAGGACTCCCAGCAAACTGGTGAGTAGCGGCAGAACGAGAGCGCGCGGAGTTTGCATCATGCAAGGGCAACAGTTTTCACGAACAGGATTGTTTACTTATGAAATCTCTCGATGTTGATAACATTCCCGTCGTTACGTTGAAACAGGTTCAATAGCGATGCCGCATCAATCGTAGCCTTGAGATCGTGGACAGATCCGTCGGCCATGAGAATTGTAAAGGAATCACCAATATCGCCCAGGCTGGCCACAGGATTTTTCGGGTCATACGTTAAATCTTCTGGCTTGGTCCAGGGAACAGCCTTGTCTGCCCCTGCTTCCACAAGCAGGATTGTCTTGGAGGCGCCGTCTTGGATATCAAAAAATGCAACTTTTGTTTTCGCTCCCAGGATGGAAGAGGGGCCAACCGGAGCCAGGTAACGAGTCTTGTTGGTCCCATCGGCTGAGCTTGGACTCTTGTAGACGACCGGCATTTCATCGAGCAGCGCCAGGTTGTGCGGACTGTCCCAGAGTTCGTCCAGTTTGAATCTCTCAAAAAGCGGTGCTTCCTCGATGTAGGGCAGCAAGTAGACGCGCCAGCTTAACAGTGGTTTACCATCCTTGTACTTGATGAGACTCCCTTCCGGAAATTCACCGACTGGAAAACGCTTGTAAGTCTCGTGGAAATTGTGGATGGCGATTACGATTTGCTTCATATTGTTCGCGCCCTGCATGTTGCGAGCGGCACCACGTGCCTCGACGATCGACGCGGACAGCGGTTCCATGAAACTTGCCAGGGTCTTTTCAGGGATTCGGATAGCGATATCAAATCGCTTCTCTTGCTGCTCGAGCTTTAGTTGTGCCAGCAATTTCAAAACTTCTGGGATCATTTTCTTGATTTCATCTGGCATATCCTTGGGAGGGAGAAAAGCCAGTGTACCCAAGAATGTCTTCGCTATGACAAGGGCGTCGCTAGTCATGGTCTTTAGCTTCGTGGTGGTTTCCGCGCTGGTCGTTTCTACTCCCAGCTTCACGTACAGGTCGGGTGAAAGGTTAACTACGGCACTGGCGGCAGTCACCTGGGTAATGACGTCGGTAATGCCATTAAGAGCTTCTGGTAACCCGTCGCTGCTCAGTTGTCGTTGTATTTCTGCCATCAAGGCCGGTGGGAAGATGGCATTACTGCCAACCACGGTAATGTGTTGGTTGCTGTAATCCAGTTCGACCAGCCGCTTGTTTAAGGGAGTGGCAGCTGCTGGTGCCGTGACCGTTTTCTTGGCCAGTGCCAGGTCAGTGCTGTAGACGAGTGTTTTATCGTTGACGATGCAGAGGACCATTTCGTAGCGACTGCCCTCTTCCGGGAGATACCATTTCATCTCCCCGTCCTGCTGCGGGGTTTCTACGCCCGTTGTTTTTTGGGCAATCTCGCTACGGTCCGCTGCCTCCGTAAATTCTAAAATCATTACGACCGACGGTATTTCACGAGGTCCACCAGGAAGGCTCTTGGTAAAGAGTGAATAGCGTTCCACGTTTCGAATATCGACGCCTGTTTCCCGGTTGAGTGAGATGACCATCGCATCTTCAAACGTACCTTCTGTATCCAACGAACGTACTTTTTTCATCAGCTCGGATTCATAAAGATTCTTGGCATGAACGATGATCGCGGCATGAAAGTCTTCCGTAACGAAAGGATGGGCCGCGCTGTCGCCAGCCGTGGTGGGAGCCTCCCATTTCGGTGTGCTGCTGGCGGCAGGCGTTGTCGGTTCACTGGGCTCCGTTGCAGGCGCCTGCTGGTTGTCAGCTGGTTCGTTGGCCGACTGGTCTGCTGCTCCGTTATCAACAGGCTCCTGTTGGTTCTCATCATCAGAACCACAGCCACTTAGCAACAGCAGACCGAAGATGCCAGCAAACAAGAGGGAGAGAAGTTTCTGAGAATGAAACATGGAGTGTGCCTTTCAGCAGGTGATGAACGGAAAAAAGCAGTGATGACCTGCACTTGTTTATAAAGGACCGATCGAGAGGCTGCAATTGTTAGCCACCTGGCGGTTCGCAACTCGCTAGCCCAGTTGCTGAAATTGCTGACGAACCCGTTCCAGGCGGCGCCGATTGGTTCCCAAGTCACTGTAGCCCAGGCGGGATGCTGAGCGAATATGGATTAGCGAGCTTTCCGGATCCCAGTAGAATTCAACGTCGTCCACGAAACGAAACAGCAGGGTGCGAACTTCCACGTGCAGATAATTGGCCGTTTGTCGGACCAGTTGGGTCCGCGGCCAGTTGCGCATTAAGTGCACCAGTTGTTCAAACGGGTCTGCCAGCGATGCTGGTACCAGTAGCGGTTCAATGGCGTGTCCGGCTGAGGTGTCCTGGCTACAAACACAATTGGGTCGTGGTGGACAGGGGGCGAGTTGATCATCCGTCCCCGCAGGCTTGTTCTCGACAGCTTTTTCCATGCGTCCCAACCGATTACGACTCATCCAGTTCGCGCATGTATTGCTCAGCCAGCTCAACCATATTTTGAAGCCTGGGTTTTAGAGGCTTGGCCGGAATCCCAAAGTAGATTGTCCACGGCTTGGTCGACCGCGTGATCAATGATTTCATGCCAACCACGGTCCCTTCGGCCAGGGTGACCCCTGGCGTCACGAGTGCATGGGCACCCAGGTTACAAAACTTTTCCAGGATAACGGGTTCCTTGACTGTGCTGGTTCGATACTTTTCTGGGACGGTTGGACCAACTAGTTCTTGTCCGCTGTAATCATCGCTTTGAGCAAAGATGTGAGAACCGTAGGCAATTCCACAGAAGGCGCCGATTGTGATTCCCGGTTCTCCGCCGGCCAGGTTGCAGAAGACCGTGATATGCACGTTATGTTCAATCGTGATATTGCCGGAC
>CAZXJC010000054.1:0-4041 GCA_964640885.1 uncultured Pirellulaceae bacterium
TTTCCAACCTACCAGCGGGTCCTCCAGCGACTTGATAGAGGCCGAGAACAGGCATCTTAAGCCACCCAGGTGCGCTTCACAAGAGACAACGATATGTACGGTAAATTGATTCCTCAAGGTGGTGGCGATCCTATCCCCTTGATAAAAAAGAAACTGCTGATCGGTCGCCGAGAAAGTTGCGATGTCGTCTTAAGATTCAGCAACGTGTCGGCCCATCACTGCCAGTTGACCATCGAGCACGGATACTGGTTTGTCAAAGACTTGAACAGTCGCAACGGCACCCGCGTGAACGGTAGTCGGATAGAACGCAAACGCCTCGACCCCGGCGCTCATCTGCGGATCGCCAAGCATATTTACGAGGTCGACTACTCGCCAACGGAACTCGGAGCCGCCGGTCCGCCACCGCCCGATGAAGAGGTTTTCACGCAAATACTCAACCGGTCGCTACTGGCACGTGCCGGCCTGGTAAGCCCGGACAATCCTCGCAAAAACACTGCCTCCTCGGCCGCCAGCCAGGATGATACCGTCAATGACTGATCCCTGCGGCCCTTCCTAGCGTCTGGGCAATTGTGCCACCGTCTGCTAAATTCGACTCCAGTGTTTTTTTCGAGAGTCATCCTAGCAAACGAGGCACCCTTACGATGTCGCAGGGAACCGAGACGGCCACTGGCCAACTGGCACATACGGTCTATTTTACATTAACCGATTCGAGCCTCGAGCGCATCGAAGAACTAAAAAAGGCTTGCCAGCATTACCTGTCTGAGCATGACGGAACCGAGTACTTCGCCGTCGGAACCCTAGTGCCCGATCTCCAGCGCCCGGTCAATGATCAGGCCTACCACGTCAGCCTGCACGTTCATTTCCAAGACCGTGCTTCTCATGACCAGTACCAGACGGATCCTCGCCACTTACAGTTCATAGAAGAAAACAAAGCTAACTGGTCGCAAGTTCGAGTCTTCGACTCTTACCTCGGTTGATCTACCCAAGCCAGCCAAAGCTGCCGTACTGTACCGGAGGCGGTTTAGCCGAACCAACCTTTCTTGGTGTAAGCTTTGACAGCCTGATCCCGAGTCTTGTGAATTGAAAAGACTTTTTTCAAATTCATCGTCCGGAAGACCTCTTCAATATCATCCCCGATATTGCAGAACTTAACATTAATACTCTCGCCTTCGCACTTCTTCTGGAATCGTAGCAACGCTCCAATCATCGCTGACGACATGAAGGAAAGGCCTGCGAAGTCAACGAGCACGCGACCATCAGCGGCCAAACCTGTCGCATATTGGAGATCGGCATCGATCTGCGTGATTCGCTGCTGATCGGTGATCTTCCTGTCGACAAAAGACAACACAAGCAGGTTTTCGTCTTCTCGCATTTCCAAGCTTTGCATCGTTCCAAGGTCCTCTTCCATTAGTGCGCACCAATTGCCATGACACCCTCGCCAGTGGCCGAGCTCATGCTACAGCCTAGCAACAGTCGAATTTTCTTTCAACGGATTTTCGGCCAGTCCCTAAAACGGTTCCAACTGCCTTCTTGCGGCTGCGCAATAAAAAAGGACTGCAGAGCCGAAACCCTACAGTCCTTTTGGTCGCACTAAGAACATAAGGCGATCGTATCGATCGCTAAATCCCTATTTCTTCGGTTCTGCATCTGTTCCCTCTGGAACTTCCACATCCTTGAAATAGCGATTGATAATACTGTCGACTTGCATGCCGATTTTAGACTTAGGAGCCAACTTCTTCGCTTCCAACAGAAGCGTCTTTGCTGGAACCATTTCTTTCGCCTGGAAGTGTGCGAATGATTTGGCAAACAAGACTTCCTGAAGGGTTTCCCCAGTCGGCTTGTGCTTGCTGATCAGGTCATCGAAAGCTTTGATGGTATCAGCAGGTTTCGCCCCTCGTGAACTGCGGCGAATCTTCGCGATTTCAGCCTTAATGGCTCCCGCCTGCTGAATTCCTTCATACTTGGCTCGCAAGCCAGCGGTATTATCAGCGTCGAGTCCGATGATTTCTTTCACCGTGTCAGCATAAACAGCCACGGCCAATTCAGTCTCAATCACGCTAATGGCTTCATCAAGAAACTTAGCCTTGGCAACGCCTTCTGCGTCAGCTGCCTTAGCAAACGCGGCATCACGGGTAGCCCGAATTTTGTTTTTCTCGAGCAGGTTTTTGACATAAATTTCGGAAGACGTAGCTGGGTCACCAGGTGGCCGGTAACCAACCATCTTGGCAAACGGGCGTCCTTGTTCGTCACACAGAAAGACAGTCGGTACGCCAGTCACCTTGTATTGGGCAGCCAATTTTGGGTATTGAGCCTTCTCAGCCTCACTTTGCTTCGACTTGTCCCGTGGATTATCCAATTTCAGCAGGACAAAGTTCTTCGGTGCTTGGGTCTTAAAAGCTTCCTGCGTCAAAACATTCGCCGCTAAGGCCTTACAGGGAGGGCACCAGTCGGAACCGGTGAATTCCATAAAAATCGTTTTCTTCTCTTTTGCTGCAGCTGCTTTGGCTTCTTCGAAGCTTACCAGCCAGCCTTCTTCGGCAGCAAACGTGTCCGGGGTTTGTACGACAAAGACTCCGAGAACCAGAGCAACTGCCAAAACGCGTGTCAACCAAAACTTATTCATGAGAATGTCCTTGTGCTAGAAACAACCAAAGCATTGCATTTAATCTTCAATCGAACAGTACTATCATAGCCGATCCATTCCTTCACGCACCTAGTCTCCAACCAGTAAGGTGAAAAAACGACTCGATTTTTCCTACAGAATGCAAAAAACAGGTTCTTTCCGACGATTCCGGTACAAAAGTAGGACCAAATTGGCACAGCTTACCTGAAGCGCATACCGGGCAGAACCGCTTCACCTTGTGATCCCGGACGCCTACGAAGCAGATATCAGTTGGCCCCTGCTGAAAAACCTCATCTGCTTGCGACCCGGCCGGGCGGCTCGTATTTTATAAGAACTCCGATTTTAGACCAAACTGACAACGTGCAACGGGGAGTTACCGACTCATGAAACAATTGCTCGTTCTCCTAACACTCCTGATTTGCCAACCGTTTACCACGCCAGATCTGACGGCCAATCCACATGTCGGGGCAGGCGAGCCGGTTAACGTCCTGTTGATTGTCGCGGACGATTTAAACTGCAATTTATCCTGCTACGGACACGAACTCGTCAAGTCGCCACATATCGATCGGTTGGCGGCGCGCGGCGTGCGTTTTGACCGCGCTTACTGCCAATATCCGTTGTGCAATCCGACTCGTGCGTCGTTTCTAACTGGGTTGAGACCCGACACGACTCGTGTCTTCGCCAACGGCGCTCACTTTCGTACAGCGGCCCCGGACATCGTGACTCTGCCCGAACATTTTCGTCGCAACGGTTACGCGACTGCAGGGGTCGGCAAGTTGTTTCATGACGGTATTCCAAAGGGAACGACTGGTCTGAACGATCCTCAGTCATGGGACTATTCGATCAACCCACACGGCAGGGAGCGGGATGAAATCGATCGGATTCACAGCCTGATTCCCGGCAAAGTCGGCGGACAGGTTAGTTGGCTGGCGGACGAAGGTGATTCGGCGGAGCTTACTGACGCACTCCGCGCATCGGCGGCGATCGAGTGGCTCAAGAAACATCAAAAGCAGGATGGTAAGCAAAAACCTTTCTTCCTGGCTGTGGGGTTCTATCGTCCGCACACACCGTATGTCGCGCCGGCTTCGTATTTCGAACTATATCCACGGGATCGAATTGATTTACCTAAACAGCCATTTGCCGACCGCGATGACATCCCATTGGCAGCGCTGCCAGACAAGTCAGAGCAACTGGGAATGACCGACGAACAGCGACGCAGTGCGATCCAGGGCTATTATGCATCGACTAGCTTCATGGATGCTCAGGTTGGCCGGTTGATTACGGCTTTGGAAGAGCTGGATCTAACATCACGCACGGTTGTCGTGTTCATGAGTGATCACGGCTATCATCTCGGCGAGCACGGTTTATGGCAAAAACGGAGTCTGTTCGAAGAATCGGCGCGCGTGCCGCTGATCATT
>CAZXJC010000055.1:0-3933 GCA_964640885.1 uncultured Pirellulaceae bacterium
GACGCCGACATCGACAACGGCTGCATGCACCTGGTCCCTGGGTCGCACCAGGCCGGCACCAGGCCGCATGCCGGCAGCAGCGACCTGCTCGGGTTGCTGGATGAGCCCGACCCCGGGCAGGTGGTGCCGGTCCCCCTGCGCGCGGGCGACGCCCTGGTCTTCAGCGCCGAGATCTTCCACCACACGCCGGACAACACTACCAACCGCCAGCGCCGCGCCCTGCAGTACCACTACGCCGCCCGCCACTGCCGCCGGGGCGGCGAGGAAAAGTCGGCTCGGCCGCTGGGGGAGATCGTCGTGGCCGGCGACGGCGCCGAACAGCCATAGCTCCGACCCTGGTTGCCAATCCGCCAGGCATCCGTACTGTCTCGCCAGGGAACATCGAACAACCCACCTGAGGACGAGCCATGTCTGTCCGTCCGGTCAAGCAGATCATCGAGTCCAAACCCGTAGTCGAGGGCGCCGGCGTCCATCTGCGCCGGGCCTTCGGCTTCGGCGATACCACAGACTTCGATCCCTTCCTGCTGTTCGACGATTTCCGCAACGAGAATCCCGACGACTACCTGGCCGGCTTCCCGTGGCATCCGCACCGGGGCATCGAGACCATCACCTACGTGCTCTCCGGCACGGTCGAGCACGGCGACAGCCTGGGCAACCGCGGCGCGCTCGGGGCCGGCGACATCCAATGGATGACCGCAGGCAGCGGCATCCTGCATCAGGAGATGCCCAAGGGAGATCGCGATGGCCGCATGCACGGCTTCCAGCTCTGGGCCAACCTGCCCAGCTCGCTGAAGATGACGACACCGCACTACCAGGACGTCCCCTCGGGCGAAATCCCGGCCGTGACCGACGACGACGGCACCACGGTCCGGGTCATCTGCGGCAGCTTCTGGGGCCGGAGCGGTCCGGTCGACGGCGTCGCCGCCGAGCCGCGCTACCTCGACGTCACCGTGCTGCCGGGCAAGCACCGCACCCTGCCGGTTGAGACCAACCGGCACGCCTTCGCCTACGTGTTCGAGGGAGCAGGCAGCTTCCGCGACGCCTCGGCGCCGCAGCCGGTCGCCACCGAGCAGATCGATGAAAGCGGCATGACGCTCGAGGAGGCCGGCAACCGCTCGCTGGTTCTCTTCGATGCCGGGGACGAGGTTACAGTGCAAGCCGGCGAGGCGGGGATCCGCTTCCTGCTCGTGTCCGGGACGCCGCTGGAAGAGCCGGTGGCCTGGCGCGGCCCGATCGTGATGAACACTCAGGAGGAGCTCCGGCAGGCCTTCTCCGAGCTCCAGAACGGCTCGTTCATCCGGTCTTGAAGGTGGTTCCGGTTTCCGCCCACTGCGCCGCGTAGGCGTCGACGAACGAGGCGAAGAATTCCCGCGTCGCCGGCTCGACACCGTCGAGGTAACCTGCTTCGGCGAACCAGGGATGGTGAGAGAAGTAGTCGTAGCCCGGCAGCGACGAGCGAGCGTAGGTGAGCATGTAGGTACTCCGCAGCTTGTCGGCGTGGTAGCGACCGCGATGGAGGCCGTAGGGATTGACCGCCATCGCATCGCCCGGCTCCAGCTCGCTCCGCAGCGCTTCCGGCATGGCGTGCGAGCGGCTGTTGCTGCCACCGTCGGCGCGGCGGATCTGGAACTCCTCGTCGGTGTCCCAGCGCCGGTGCGAGCCGGGTACGAACTCCACGTCGCCGCTGGCCACCAGCGCGAGCTGCAGCTGGATCGCCTCGCCTGAATTCTGACTCGCCGCCACGGACTTCTTCTCCTCCCCCACGTCCGGCGTGATGAACTGGCTGTCCCGGTGCCAGCTGCCGTCCTGGCTCGTCTGCTGCGGGTTCATGAACAGACTCGTGCAGCGGAACAGGGGCTGCTCGCCCAGGAACGCGGCACAAACGTCGAGAACCCGGGGCTCGGCGATGGAATCGAGAATTTCCAGCAGACCCGAACGGTCGCTAGCAAAATAGGCGGGGTGGTTGAGGTGGCGCATGGAATGGGCGTCCTCGCGGCCGCCCTCGGCCCCGGACTGTGGATCTCTGATCCGCCACTGGCGCAGCACCTCCGCACACACGCCGAGGAGCCGATCAACCCGCTGAGCGTCGAGCAGTCCGCGCGCGACGACGTAGCCATCGCGAAACCAGTTTCCGGCTAGATCGTCTGACATTGGTATGGTATCCTCTGGTGAATGCGGCTCGGCTAAGCTAATAAAGCAATGAACGAGCCTGCACAACGCGTGAGCCACTGACATGCAGCTGATGCTCGTGACCGACCTGGAAGCAGTTGCCGGCGTCGGCTGGATCGGCGATTACGCCCAGATCGCACTCTGCGCCATGGAGCCGGCTGGGCTCGACGGGCTCAACGCCGAGGACTCCGGACATACCAAGAAAGCGCCGATCCACTCTCTCGGCAGCCGACCCGCGCCCTAGTCCGCACGGACGGGCATCGCTCCGGGATCACCGAGCTTAGCAACCTGCCATTCACGCCCAATTCGGGAGGCGCGCCACCGCGCGGCGCGACCGCGGTTCCATTAAACTGCTGTTCCATGTATATTGCTGTTCCATGGCCAACGTCCTGCTGATCAATCCCTCGTACCAGGGCAGCTACGGCGGTACCAAGGCGTCGATCGTCAACCCGATCATGCCGACGCTCGGGCTGGCCACAATTGCCGCCGTGGCACGTGAGCGGGGATACCACATCTCCATCCTCGACATGTCCTGGCGGGAATACGACCATGACGAGGTGGCGCACCATATTCGCGAGTTGAAGACCGACGTCGTCGGCATCACGGGGACGACGCCGCTGATGAATCAGTTGCGGGACATCAGCGTGCTGGCCAAGGACATCTCCACCGACATCCTGGTCGTGGGCGGCGGGCCCCACCCGGCTGCGCTCCCCGAAGAGACGATCGGCGAATCCATGCTCGACGCGGTCTGCACCGGCGAGGCCGACTACACCTTCGCCGACCTGTGCGACGGACTGCCCCTGCGCGAGATCCCCGGGCTGGTCTGCCGCAACGGGGACGAGATCCTGAACACCGGCGCCCGCCTGCCGATCGCCAATCTGGACGAGCTACCGATGCCGGCGTGGGACCTGTACGATCCCGAGGTCTACGTCCGCGCCGCTTCCCGGCTGCTCATTCGCCGGCCGCCGGCCACGATCGCCGAGTTCTCCCGCGGCTGCGTCTTCAAGTGCGACTTCTGCGCCAGCAAGATCACGATGGCACTCAGCTACCGGAAGAAGTCGCCCGAGCGCTGTGCCGCCGAGGTGGTGCGGATGAGTGAGCTGGGCTTCCGGGAATTCTACCTGGCGGACGACATCTTCACCTCCGATCAAAAATGGGCTGTCGACGTGTGCGAGGCCATTATCGCCTCCGGCGCCGACATGACCTGGACTTGCACCAACGGCATCCGCGTCGAGAGTGCCGGCGATCACCTCTTCCGCACGATGCGGCGAGCCGGCTGTTACCGGGTCTCCTTCGGCTTCGAGTCGGGGAACGACCAGATCCTCAAGCAGTTCGGCAAGGGCGGCCGCGCCGCGGTGGAACAGGGGCGCAACGCGGTGCAGCTAGCGCGCCGAGCCGGCATCGACACCACCGGCTTCTTCCTGCTCGGTCTCTCGCCGGATACGGAAGAGACGATGGAGGACACGATCGACTACGCCCGCAAGCTGCCCCTGGACATGCTCAAATTCGGCGTCACCATCGCCTTTCCGGGCACACCCATGTTCGAGGATTACCTGGGGCGCGGCATGGTTTGTTTTTTTGATTGGGAGTACTACGATATCTACACCCGGCGACCCCTGTTCGCTCACCAGAACCTCTCCTACGAGCGCGTCCTGGAGTTCATGCAGCGGCTACCGCCGGGCGATCTTGCTCAATCCGGCCTACGTCGCACGCCGGGTTCTACGAGGGCTACGCACCGGAGAGTTCTTCTGGGACCTCTACTAC
>CAZXJC010000056.1:0-5464 GCA_964640885.1 uncultured Pirellulaceae bacterium
CCGGGGCTGCGTGATCGCCGCGCCGTGTTCCGAGATATTGGAGTGCGGGCGTGGTATGACTACCTGGGGTGGAGCAACCCCACTTCCTTTAAGCAGCCAGTTCACTTTGGCCTCGCTGAACTGGTTGGCGGCAAGAATGTCTTAACGGACTCCAAAGCGGATTTTAGCAAGCTAGACCTGGCCCAGGCCAATAACTTGCATATTCATTGGGGCGGGGTGACGGCCGGTGTCAACGAAAACGAACTCGATGGGGTTGGCGGACACCCTAGTGCCGGCGTGTATCGGATCGTCAAGGTGCTGGATAAGAACCGTGTGGAGATTGCGCCGGCGCCACCACAAGCGGGACGTGTATCCTATTCCATTGGTCGTCGATCGTATTTTCGAATGCGTATCAGTAATTGCGACTTCTTTGTCTGCGATACGCGTGGCCAAAGGCAGATGCACGACAAGCAGAATCCAGAGAAGAAGGGGATTTCAATGCTTGGCTTGGAGCAGCGCAAGTGGTTGCTCGACGGTATGGCAAAAAGTGATGCTGATTTTATCTTCGTAGTTTCGTCGGTAAACTTTATGTTACCTCACGTCGGTGGCGGCAAGGTGCGAGCTGATAACAAGGATGATGCCTGGACAGTGTTCTACGATGAACGGGAGATGTTGATCGACGCCTGGGACAAGTTGCCGCAGCCAGTCTTTATCTTGACGGGCGATCTGCATAACAGTTTTGTTTGCAAGATCACAGAAAATGTCTGGGAATTTGCCTCCGGTCCGCATAACTCGAATAACCACTGGAGTACCGACGAGGGAGATCGTCCGGCCAATGGCAGATTTCAGTACGGGCCTAGGCCGATCGATATTCGCTGGTCAACCCACTTTCGAAATGATATTCCGCGAGATGAACTTTCTCACCCCACGTATTGTGTTGTCCAATTGAACAATGTCTACAACAACCCACAGCAGGTGGGGCAGACACGCTGGATAGCCTACCCACGGCCGCAGGTGATTTTTCAGTATTACGACGGACGGACGGGTAAGTTGAGATACGCCGAGTCGATCCTGGCAGCGCCAAAATGAAAACACTCCCCGCGCGTTATCCAGAAATCGAGGTTGCCGGGTCACCCCGTGAAATGGGAAGACAGTTGGGGGAGGCGGCCGCTGACGAGATTCGTGGTTTCACGGAAATAGCTGTTGATACTGTTCAGAAGACGATTTCTGTTTCCCGGCAGCGGGCCATGGAGGTTGCCCTGCAATCACTGGCCCTGGCTGAGAAGTACGATGATCAGATCGTAGAGGAATTGCGAGGTGTTGCCGAAGTTACCGGGATCTCCCTGGAAGACCTGATGCTATTGCAGGTGCGCAATCAGTTGCAGGCTGAGCCGGGCGGTGGCTGTACTTCATTTTCCGTTGCCCCTGCTCACGCGCAAGAGGGACGGTCCCTGGTTGGACAAAACTGGGACAACGATCCTCAACTCGATCAGTTCACGATGGTTATAACCCGTCGCCCGGCCGGTAAACCAGCTATGATGTGTGTAACCCAGGTCGGTTTGGTCGCCTATATTGGACTCAACGATGCAGGCTTAGGAGCCTGTTTAAATACCTTGCCAGCACCCAGCCGCGAGATTGGGGTTCCCCATTACTTTACGCTACGTGGAATCTACCAAACCAACAGCCTGGCAGCGGCTGTTCAGGCGGTTGAGCGTGCCCAGCGGGCGATTCCAGCCAATATCATGATGGCTACGCCGCAAGGTCCGGCGAACCTGGAAGTTACCTGTGACCGTGTTTATGTCTTGCAGGATGGCCAACAGTTAACTCATACAAATCACTGCTTGCACCCGGATCTGGTGGATGTGAATACCCAGTTCCCCGAGTTGATTGAGTCAGGACCCCGTAAAGACCGCATAGATCAGTTGTTTCGAGCAGCCGACACGAGGCCTGGGATCAAGGAAATGAAGCAATACTTGGCCGATCACGACGGACATCCGAAATCGATTTGCCGGCACCCCAATGACCATCCTGAGAATGGTTTTTGGACGACGGTCTTTTCAGTCGTCGTAGATGTGGAGGCCGGCCAGATGCACGTGAGTCGAGGCAATCCATGTGAATGCGATTACGAGGTCTACCAGCTGTAATTGGGTGGTTAGCTTAGAGGGACTTCCGGTTGTCGGAACGGTCATCCTGTACTAGCTCACCACTATGCCATTGTCCCTGGATTGCGCGGTCTCGCCACGGTTCCGAAGCATCCCAGTACTCTTCGTCTGGCTTGATTTCACTAATCAAGATCCCGGTCTCGTGTACGGGTAACTGCCCGGTGAGATCGCCGTTTGGTGCGACAAAGAAATTGCCCCAGCACGAGTAGCGGGTAGCACTGTTGGTTGCACTGATCCAGAAATGGTTTGTGGCGGCTCGGCAAATAATGGTTGCTGGCACAACCGATTCCCAGATGTTCGAAGCCTGGTGATCTGCCTCGCTGCGACGGGCGTTATGGAACGACTGGAAGAGAACTTCTACTCCTTGGGTTTTAAGGTCGCGATATAATTCCGGGAAGCGGTAGTCATAACAGATTAAGACGCTGCAGCAGTAACCATCCACTTCAAACAGGCTGGCATGGTTTCCGGGTGAATAGTGGAGCAAGTCGAGTTCACAGGCGGGTTCCTGTCGGCCCGTGCAAAATCGCTTGTCATAGCGTTCTACCACTTCTCCTGCGTCATTAATGATATAGACACTGTTGTGAGGTCGATGGTCGCCGGTTAAGCGGTGGGTGGAACCGAGCAGAACCCAAACCTTGTGACTGGCCGCCGCTTGCAGAATCTGTTCGCTGGCGGACTCTAACTGATTCCATTGCAAGTGACTCATGTCTGGAAAGTCAACTCCAGCGTAGCCGGACAACGCGGTTTCTGAGAAATGGATAACACGTGCACCCAAGGAAGCTGCCTGCTCGATTTGCGAGAGGATGTGATCACGGTTTGACGCGATGTCCGCTTCGACCGGGAATTGGCAGCCGGCTACTAATAACGATTGTTTCATGAACTCCCCTTTTGGTTTTACGTGGCACCACTATCCTCTTTTCTCGGTACTGTTATCCTAAGATATGCTGGTATCAATGACGAGGGTTGCTGCTGATGCAGGTAAACCCGTTGGACTGCTAGTAGATCGGTCTTGGTCTACGCGATATGCTACGATGATATCGACGTCGTTGAGCTTCTAATGCTTTTTGGGAGAGGTAGTCCGTGGAAAATATTCGAGTAGCTGCGATTAGCATTAACAGTCCCTTAGGTGACATCTCAGGAGTGCTTGAGGGTGTTGAACACTGGACCCGGCAGGCGACTGAGCAGGGTGCAGAGTTGTTGTTGTTTCCAGAGTTGCAAATCGTCGGCCATTGCACGCCGAACACCTGGGAGTTGTCCGAACAAGTGCCGGCAGGTCCCAGTACAGAGCGGGTTGTGGAGATCGCCCGAAAATACAATTGTCACATTTCGATTGGTTTGAGTGAAAAAGAGCGGGACATTGTCTTTAACACTCAAATCCTCGTCGGCCCGGATGGTTATCTTGGTAAGCAGCGAAAGATTCATCTCTCGCGTGACGAGGTCTTGTTCTACAAGGGTGGTATGGAAATCCCGGTGTTCGATATAGGCAAGTGTCGTGTGGGCATGATTATTTGTTATGACAACCAGTTTCCCGAGTTAGCGCGAATACTCGCCTTGCGTGGTGCTGAGGTCCTGCTGATGCCGCACGCAGCCCGGGTCAAGATGTGGGACGATACACCGGAATCCATGGCAGCGGCCCGTCAGCACACCCACGACTACTTTACTTCCTGTTATGCAATGCGAGCCCGGGAAAATGCTTGCTTTGCGGTGTTGGCGAACCAGGCAGGACGAGCGGGTACTGTCGACATGTACCCCCCGGATTCACCTGCCCAGCCGCACCATTGTGGCGGAGCGATTTTCTTTGCGCCCGACGGGGAGGTGCTGGCCAGCAGTCAACGGGATGTGATCGAGGATGAAATGGTGGTAACGGAATTAACGGCCGAGGCGATAGCTGCGGAACGATCCCTTCCGAATTACACTCTCAAGACACGCCGACCAGAACTTTACGCGGAATTAATAAAAGAGCAGGTCCAATACTAGTTTCCTTCTCTGGGAGCGTTAGGCTTGTCGTCTCGCGCTCTCGTGAGTGGTACAATATGACGTCGCTTAAAATTGTCTGAGGTAATTAAGGAGCTTGATATGCGTTCTTTCATGATGGGAGTATTTGTTCTTTTGCTGGCATCGACTGTCTCCGCCCAGGAGGGCCTGCCAAAGCCAGTCGGAAAAGGCCTGCTTGCTAAAAGCTCTCAATTGGAGCTGCTGTTTACCCGCACTCGGGAGATTGAAGGTGGTCTAACCGAAGGGCCAGCCGTGGCTCCTGACGGCAGTATCTACTTCTCTGATATTGCCCTGGCTGAAGACAAGGGAATGATTATGCGGTTTGATCCTGCTACCAAGAAAACGACTGTCTTCCAGAAGGACAGCAAGAAGTCGAATGGTCTGATTTTTGACCGGCAAGGTCGCTTGTTGGCTTGTGAAGGATCGGATCTGGGAGGTCGCTGCGTGGCTCGCTACGACGTGAAGACAGGGAAACGGGAAGTGTTGGCCGATAAATACGACGGTAAACGTTTTAATGCCCCAAATGATCTGTGTCTGGATGCCAAAGGACGCATCTACTTTACCGATCCCCGATACCTGGGTGATGAGCCCCGAGAATTGAAGTTTAGATCCGTCTATCGAGTTGATGCGGACGGTACGGTAATCGAAATTACGACGGCCGTTACCAAGCCCAATGGGATTGCCCTCAGTCCTGATGGCAAAACGCTCTACGTAGCCGATCATGATAATGGCACGGACAAGATTGATCCCGATGCACCACCACCGGAAGAAGGCGATATGAAGATCCATGCCTTTACGCTTGGTGAGGACGGTAAGGTCAGCGGCAAGGGACGTGTCCTTGTTGACTTTGGAGAAGAAAAAGGGTGCGATGGCATGACCGTTGACGAAAAAGGCAATATTTACTTGACCGTTCGCAGTTCAGCCCGTCCCGGCGTTCGGATTATTAATCCGGCAGGGAAACAAGTGGGAGAAATTCCGACGGGCGCTGCTGGTCAAAAGTTAGCAGCGGGGGAGAGCCCTATCGGATTGCCCAGTAACGTCGAATTTGGCATCGGGAAAGAAAAGAAAATGCTTTATGTCACTGTCGATACGAGTCTGTACCGCATCAAGATGCGAGTAAAAGGACATCATTTTCAATATGGTAATTAGCGTTTGATTGGTAATGGCAATGCACCGACCTCACAAGGAGAAGGATTTATGACTGGCAGATTGAAAAGGAGAACCTTTCGGTTGTTCCTGCTGGGGATGGCGATGATGTGCGGAATTACCCCGGGTCTCCAGGCGGCAGATGTTCCGGCCGTTGAGGTCAGCGGAAAGATTCGCTGGGT
>CAZXJC010000057.1:0-11630 GCA_964640885.1 uncultured Pirellulaceae bacterium
GCCAGTCCGTAACCCGTTTTGCCATGCTGGCGGTACCAGAGCTTGAATCGCTGCTGGTCATAGAGCACCGTCCCATAGAAGCGGCCGTCGGTAAAAATGGGTTGTCCACCATTCTCCTTGGTGACTTGTCCGAGTTCGCGAGTGACATTGGTCATGCGCTCGATAACATAATTGTCGACCAGCAACTGCTTGTTGGCTCCAATATTGATCTGTTCAACCGACTTTTGCGCAACGGCTTGCGAACCGCTGACCGTCAACATTAGCTGGATGGCTAGACTGAGGAGGGCTGGTTTCCAGTGGTCCATGATGGCTGGCTCCGGTGTCATCGAGCGAGGAGGTATTTTCTAGTCAAGGCGTTTTGCTTCCAGATAAAAAGCACCGCGGGATTCACCAGCTTCGTCGATGAACCAGGTTTGCAAGCGAGTTTTGCCCTCTTCGAGTCGAACTGGAAAGGTCACTGCGCGAGCTCCCGTTGCAATGGGTTGGATAGACTCGATACTACCGATGCGGAGCTTTGCTTTCACAGCTTTAATTGCCTTGCCCCCATCTACCGCAGCGGTGATTGACGCATTGAGTTCTGCGGGCCAACGCCGCAACGTGATTTGGTAGTTTCCAGCTTGTACGACGTTCACTGCCCAATAACCGTTCTCAAGCTGAGCGGAGCGCACATTTCTCTGCCACCAGTGGCGCGAACCTTGCCACTCAAAACAAGTCAGGCGTGTTGGATTTTGGTGAGCGTCACCCAGGGGAATTTCTGAGAACTTATCGAACTCGGGCGTCAAGGTTTGCCACCACTTGTCGTAGGCTGATTTTAATTGCTTGACAATCTCTGGATGACTGGTTTGCAGGTCGTTTTTCTGACCGGGATCCTTGATGATGTCGTATAACTCAAATTGCTGGCCTTTCTTGAGATCGTTGCGGGTGATCAACCGCCACTGGTCGTGGATGACACAGCCAAAACGATATTTCTCGGGGCGAGGTAGTTCCTGGTGGTGAGCAAATAACGTTCGGCCAGGTGATTCTTTCCGGCTGCCGGTCAATAGTCCGGAAAGGCTGATGCCGTCAAAACGAGAGGTAGCGGGTTGCTTGAGCTGACAAAGATCGACGAGGGTTGGCAAGATATCCAGGTGAGCCGTCAGTTGGTTGACGTCTTTGCCGACAGCGAGATTTGCGGCAGGCCAGCGGATAAAACAGGGAACCCGGTGTCCGCCTTCGTAGGGAGAACCCTTTCGTCCTCGCATGCCCGCATTATAACCGCTCACCAGTTTTCCCTCGTTGCCACGGTAATCGGTGAAGGTGGCGCCACGGGCGGTTCCGTTATCAGTCATGAAAATTACGATCGTGTTGTTCTTTAAACCCAGTTGTTTCAAGTGACCTAGCAAGTGACCGACATTCTCATCGATATTGGCAATCATGCCGTAGAACTTGCTCAATTCCTCGTCGTCACCAACTTTGCTCCCATACGGATCACTGTACTTTTCGTCTACGCGGTATGGACTATGCGGTGCGTTCGTCGTCAAGTAGACGAAAAATGGTTGCTTGCGATTGTCCGTGATGAAACGAGTGGCCTCACGAAAAAATACGTCGGTGCAATAACCCTCGAACTTGCGAGGTTCGCCGTTGTGAAAGTAGGTGTCGGCGAAGTAGTCGTTGCCCCAGTAGTCTGGGATCTGCCCGACACCACCACCACCGTGAATCAGGGTCTCATGAAAGCCACGGTCTTGGGGTCGATAGGGGTAGCTGTCACCGAGGTGCCATTTTCCGAAGATTGCGGTGCGGTAACCGCTGTTGGCAAAGAGAGCAGGCATCATAATCTCGTGCGGCCGTGGCATATGCCGGCCCATGACCGTATGCCAGACGCCGGTACGTGTGGAATACCGTCCGGTCATGAGGGCCGCTCGCGTGGGGGAACAGGTGGGATCGACGTGAAAGTTGGTGAGCCGCACGCTTTCCTCATAGAGTCGATCTAAGTGCGGTGTCTTTAAAATGGAATTGCCGTGACACCCCAAATCGCCATAACCCTGGTCGTCGGTAAGGATCACGATGACGTTAGGCTGCTGGCTGGCCTCTTTCTCAGCGGTTTGCAGCCGAGTCACGGGAACCAGCAGTAGGAGGAGCAGGGTGACGAGGATTTGTCTGTTTTGCAGACGGATCGTTTGCCGCATTTTGCTGATTCCCTAACCTGCTGGTCTTGATCTGACGTTGCCATGGAAGCCATGAGAAGTTCACGGCCTGAATGATCAAGATAGCGGTCTGCTCGGCGATTGTCACTCTCCGGCAGGAGTGGTTAATGGTTTTACTGGTTTTCGTGCCCCGAACACGCAAAGTCCGGAAAGAATCGGCAGTACCAGGAAAATCCAGAGGCCCAGGTTGAAGCTGCCAGTCAGTTTTTCAGACGAAGCCAAAGGTAACGGGCCCACTCCTGAGGCAACAACCATGACCGAAAGGGCAGCACCACAGACAGCTCCCTGGTTTTTTCGCCCATAGTAGTTGATCCAGGTGACCTGGCCGGCGGTTCGTATAATGCCGCCAAACAGTCCCATGATGATGGCATAGAGAATGGCCATTTGCGGGGTGGGAAGATAGATCAAGAGCAGCGTGTCGAGGGCCAGTAGCAACATGCTCAGGGCCAGCAGCTTGCGGGCTGGCAACCGATCTGTGAGATAACCGAATACTAGTGTGGAGGCGACTCCGACTCCCGCCTGGAGCGAAATTAACTGGATCGCAAAGTCGCGGGAAACTCCGTGAGCGCCGAGCAGAGCTACCTGGTGGAACATCAACCCAGTACCCACCAGGGCTGATGTGATGCCAACGGTCAGCAGTTTCCAGAATGTTGGGTCACGCAAAGCCTCGGCTCGGGTCCATGACGGTTCGTGGTCAGGGCTTGCCGAGTTCTCGTTGTCTGTTGATTGAGGCGTAAATCGTAGATCTGGAAACAGACCGATCGCTTCGGGCCGATTGCGAATAAACAGCAGTGGCGGGAAAATCATTAGAATCCAGGTGACTGCCGCCAGGAACATCCACGCATATCGCCAGTCAACCTCTTTGATAGCCTGGTTGGTAAGCAACGGCACACTCATCGTGGAGAGGGCACCGCCGATGCCGATGATCCCGATGGCCAGCCCGCGGCGTTTTTGGAACCATTCGCCGATTAGCCAGTTGGAAAACAGGGGCAGCATTCCCTGTCCGAAGCAGCGCAGCATCAGAAAGCCGAAGTAGAGAGCGACCAGGCTCTCCAGTTGAGACATCCAGCCGCAGGCCAGGCCCAATAGCACGCCGGCTATGGGCATCATGCCGCGAGCACCAAAGCGATCAACCAGGCTGCCACTGATCGGTAGCAGGCAACCGGCCAGGATTGTTCCCACGAGGTAGGCTAACGAGTAATCAGAGCGATCAATTTGCTCCAACTCTGCGAGCATGGGATCAACCATCGCACTGATGCAGTATGTTTGTCCGGGTGCGGACATGTAATGACCGGCTGCAGCCAGCAGGATGATGACGTAGCCGTAGTGAAAGGCTCGGTGGCGTGGTGTAGGAGCAGGAGGCGACAAGGGAGAGGCAGTGCCAGTGGAGTGAAAGTCAGGGAGGGAAACCGTCACTTGTAGTGGCAAACGTCGTTTTTGACAATGCCGCGATGTTTGTCGCGGTGGCTGGGTAGGCTTACTTAGGCCGTCGTTTACCGCGTCGCACCGCTTCTGGATACTTGGCCAGTTTGGCAGCTAACTGCTTGACAACTTCTGGTTGCTGACTGGCATGATTCCGCGTTTCATTTGGGTCTTGTTCATAATCGTAGAGTTCGTACTGGGCCGTGGTTAGCGGTTGGCCGGGGTTGCGCCACTCGACCAATCGGTAACGGTCTGTCCGAATCGCTCTGCCGAGGAGTTTGCGAGGATATGCATGAAAGGCATGATCGCGAACGCGGGCATTGGCGTCCTTCAGAACCGGAACCAGGCTGATTCCATCGATTGATTGTGGTACCTCAGGTGCCGGCAATCCGGCCAAGTCGGCGAGGGTAGGGAAAATGTCGACCGTCTCGGCCAGTTGGCCGGTGGAATTGCCCGGGGTAGTGACGCCGGGCGCGACGACCAGGATCGGGATGCGGTTGGCCTGCTCGTAGTTGGTATGCTTAGTCCAGATTCCCAGGTCGCCAAGGTGGAAACCATGATCACCCCAGAGGACGATAATGGTATTGTCGGCTAACTGGAGTCGTTTCAATTCCTGCAGCACCTTGCCGATTTGAGCGTCGACGTAACTGCTGCTGGCGTAGTAACCGTGGATCAGTTTTCGTTTGAGAGAATCACTAATCTTGCCGGCTGCCGGAACGGGCTTGTAAGCCGTGATTTCTCCGCCTTTCTTGACGGCCACTGCGGGTGCTTCGATGGGAGTCTTTTCGTTCTTAGGCTGTGGTAACTTATCCGGGTCAAAAAGGTTCCAGTATTTCTTGGGGGCACTGAAGGGCAGGTGCGGGCGCACAAAGCCGGCAGTAATAAAGAAAGGAGTACCTTCCTGCTGGCGACGCTCCTTGGCCGCTTGTAACCGGCGAATCGTCTCGGCTGCCACGCGACCGTCGGCGTAGTCGCTATCCTTAGCAACCGGTGCTTCGAAGGCGGCTCCTCGTGGCAGCGAGCGAATCTGTCCCAGCTTTTGATTGGTGAAAAGTGCTTCTTCCCGGGTTAGCTTGCCACCGTCGGTACTCGCTGGCTCCAAGTATTCAATGACCTTGTCCTTGAAGTGAGGCACGCTGAACGATTTAGGATCACCCTGGTTGCCATGACCAATATGAAAGACCTTGCCAAGTGATTCGGTCCGATAACCGTGCCGAGCAAAGTACTGGGGCATGGTGACGGCGGCCGGCAAAATCTCCCGCAACTGGCTACCGAGACCATAGAGTCCCGTGGAAGTCGAGTGCGATCCGAGCATCAGGGTGAATCGCGACGGGGCACAAACTGCCTGGTTGCAATAGGCCATATTGAAACGCATGCCACGGGCAGCCAGCGCATCGATGTGCGGGGTACGGGCTGCCCTGTCACCGTAACAGCCGAGGGCCGGCTTGAGGTCGTCGACCAGGATAAGCAGGACGTTGGGGGGGCCAGCAGGCTCGGCTTGTACGGTTGTTGTCACGACCGCTGGCAGAGTGACGACCAGGGAACAAAAAAGTATAAGTGGTTTGTGCATGAAGATTACTTGCTGCTGGTTACCTTTAAAACATGCTCGGCCAGTAACCGGCCGAGGGCGTCAGCCGCAGCACCTTTGAAATGAACATTCTTGCCGGCCCACCATTGCTGGTAGGTTTCTTTTTCATGATCCTGGCAGTATTGCCACTGATCGCAGACGCTAATCTGCGGATGGCGTGTGACGACCTCGAGAGCCCAGGGGTTCAGGTATTTTTTCATCACGCCGGCAGTTCGACGAGGTGCCTTGCCATCGTTACTCAGTTCACCTGCAGGGGGAAAACCGCGAGGGACAGGACAGGTAGTGACCCAGATTAGCCGGGCCTTTGTTTTCTCTAACTCCTTGATTACCGCTTCCAGGTTTGCCTGGTAAGTTGCCTTATCGCTGCCGGCGTCCCAGTGGCCGAAGTTAAAGCTAATGACGTCCCAGTGACGTCTTTTCTTTTGATAAGCTCCCAGCCACTCGACGATGTTTTTCCTTCCCTTACCAGAGGGTCCGCAGTTGGTGGGGGGGTGGTGAATGTTGAATTTGCCTTGCAATGCCTGGCGGAGGCCATTGTTGTAGTTGCCGGAGATCGAGTCACCAATGAAGAGATAGCGTGGCAAGCTAGGGTCGTCGTTGGCAGCCTGGTCACCGATCGGGACCAGGTGAATCTGGTCAGCGACAATGACGTTCCCTTTCTGCTGTCCAATGACCGTCGCCCGGTTGATGAAAGGTTCGCAGTCGGCTGTGCTGAGCAGGTTAAAGAGGATCGCACTGGTCGAGCCCCCTTTCTTTAACGATATCTCGTACTTCTTGCCGTTGATGCTTAGCGTGCGAGGTTTGCTAGTGGGATCCCAGAGCCCGACAAAACGCGGGTCGGATTTAGTTGGTAGTTGCTCTGGCAGTTTTTCTCCGAAATGAAGGCTGAGGCCGTGTTCTGGAATCCAGTTTTCGTCTTGGGCAACTTGCAGGGCACGAGTGACCCGCTTGCCGGCACGCAAGGTGACGATTCCCGTGACGGGGCCCTTGGGAATCGGGAAGTCGATCTTTTGTTGTGAGGAGTGGATGCCGTAGCGCAGAACGTTTCCCTGGAGGCCACGGAGCAAGCGGGTATTCACCTCGAGGGCGACCTTGGTTTTGGCGTTCCACTCGATCTCGAACTGACCGTCCGGATTGCGGAGGTACATGCCATCGTTGTCTCGGGGTATGACCAGGCCTTCGATCGAGGTGAGGATAGTACTCTGTTTCTGCTGGCCGAGAACAGGCAGGCCACTGCACAAGGTGATGATTACAATCAAGATTCTTTTTGTCAGGCGTTTCATTTGCTGATTTCGTTCCCCAGTCGCTGCAACGTCCGTAGCACTTTCGAAGGGATGGTTCCATTGGAAGCGATCGGTACGTCCAGTGTAACAACGCCGCCTTCGGCGTTGATCTGGCCGATTCGATCCGAGAGTGTTTTTAAGTCAAAGCGAGGTTGATCCCCGCTTCCCCAACCCTTGCTGACAGGTAGTAGTAAATGCCAGATGACCCCTTGCGGAGCAGGGAAATTATTAGGTGTGAGTGGTTTGCCAAATCCCTTCTTGGTTTTCTGGCGAAAGTCATGGTTCTCGCCGGAAGTAAAGGTCTGGTGAGGACACAGTTTTCCTTGGGTACAGAGAGAGAGGATTGGGTGAGCGCCCGCATTGAAGGCCAGTTCCGCCGCTGGATTGCCGCTGCGGACGGCAGCCACCCAGGTATCGATATTATGTTTTTCTTTTTTTAGTCCATCGTAGGCATCTTTCATCTCTGTCTTGTAGCCGTCAAACCACCAGCCGGAGACAAGTTTGCCGTAACGCCTGGACCACTCTCCGCAGACATCTCCCCAGTTTTTCAAGAAGGTAGGGTTGGGTGGCTGGTTCTCACTGCGGAGGAATCCTTTTACCTTCCGCGGGTGGGAAAGAGGATTAACTTTAGGGCCAGCCGGTTTGCCGTTGATCGTAGGCAAGGTGTCACCCATGGCCGCAATAATCTTGTAGTGTCGCATGGGGGCGCGGGCGGTCATGTAAAGGATCAGCTTGATGTCGCGTTTGGCCAGTTCCTGCCCGATCTCCATGATCAGGTCTCGCTTGGATGTCCAGACACCATTGTTAACCTTTAGTAGTTTTTCGTAAGCGCTATTGGGGGCACAGTATTTTCCCCAGTGCTGGCCGACCACGAAGATGATGTAATCGGCCTCGGTGCTTTTTACGGCATTGGCAAACTTGACGACATCGAAGGAATCGATGGCTCGGTTGTAGGATTCAGGCGAGTGATTTTTGAAGGCCTCGTAATGGAACATCAAGCCGTACTCTGCTTCAGCCAGCCAACGCTGCTGGGCGGCCAGTGGTGTGGCCGAGAGTAGTGTGCTCGTGAAGATCAGCGAAGCGATTGCTATCAAGATTGGAAATCGCTGATTCATCTGCTTTTCTCCGCTGAATTTTGTGAAGGACTCGACAGGGAAAGCGTATCACTTCTGGTTCAGTCCTGCCATGAAGGGAGCAAGTTTTTCCCGCTCTGGACTCCTAATTTCTCTGGGCAGCAAGAGAAGATCTTCGCTATACTTGTCGCTGGGTTGATGATGGCATCGAGTGACACCTTGGTGCCACGAAGATTCTTTGGCGTAACGGGTGGGGGATGACAATGCTTCGATTTTTGGATCATGTTCTCTGCTGGTTGCTGGTCATCTTGCTGGCTGGTTGCCAGCAAGAAAATCCGGACAACCAGTCGACTGCTGAAGAGACAGCGGGTTCGACCGAGGTGACAGAGTCCGCGGGGTCGACCGATACACGCCTGGCAAAATCGGCTCAAGGTGAGGTGGTTAGTGTGTATGATGGCGATACCTGTACGCTGCTGGTTGGAAAGAACCAGTACAAGATTCGCCTGGAAGGAATCGATACACCGGAAATGGATCAGGCCTTTGGCAAGCGAGCTAAGCAGGCCTTGTCAGCCTATATCTTCGGTAAACAGGTGACAGCTCAGTTGTCAGGAAAGGATCGCTACGAACGCTACTTGGGTACGATCCTGATGGATGGGCGGAACGTGAACCTGCAAATGGTCAAGGATGGTTGTGCCTGGCATTATAAGAAGTATTCCTCGGACGAAGTCCTGGCGCAAGCGGAGTCAGATGCGCGGGCAGCCCGGCGAGGGCTGTGGGAAGATGGAGATGCCATGGCCCCGTGGGATTGGCGTAATAAGGATTCAAAGAAAACAGCTGCCAAGGCAACTCCAGGACAAGAACTGCGAGAGCTGCCGGCGAGTGTTTCTTACTGGCTCAACACGTCCAGCGGCATTCGTCATAATCGGCGCTGCCGTCAGTTTGGCAAGACCAAAGCGGGTCGTGCCTGTGGAGCCGCAGATGGACGGGCCTGCAAAGTCTGCGGCGGCTAAGTGGTAATTAGGGTCGGCTACTTGGGGGATGTCATCCAGCCGGGAGTGCCACCCCCGTTGAGGGCCATATTGCCGCCATCCATTGGAATCAGGGCGCCAGTAATCCAGCTGGCAGCATCCGACGCCAGGAAGACCGAGAGCCCTTTAATATCATCGGGGACACCGAGGCGACCAATCGGTATGCCACTGAGAAACTGTTGCTCGAGGTTAGGGTCTGCCTGCATCCGTTCCCGCAAGTTGTCGTTGGTAACCTGGGCCGGTAGGATGGCATTGACGCGGACCCCACGACAACTCCATTCCGTACTTAGCTCGCGCGTCATTTGAATGACAGCTCCCATCGACATACTGTAGGCGATGTGGTGTCTCCCCAGGGCCGTGCTGCTGGCTAAGGAACCGATGTTGACGATGCTTCCCCGGCCGGCTGCTAACATTCGCCGACCTGCCTGCTGGCACATGGCAAACCGCCCCACAACCAGGTTCTGTAGAACTTGCTTCAGTTCTTCAATGGTGATTTCTTCCGGGCGTCGGAGCAATCCGTCACCGGCTACGTTTCCCAGGTAATCGACACGTCCAAATTTGCTATCAACCCGTTCAAAGAGAGCTTCGATTTGTTCCGGATCAGAGACGTCAACCACTTCGGCGACGACCTGGCGTCCGAGTTGTTCGATTTGCTGGCGCGTTTGCTCCAGGCCTTCTTCATCGCGGTCTACTAAAACCAGGTCGGCCCCTGCCTCGGCAATTCCGATGGACATGGCTTTCCCGAGGCCGCGGGCAGCTCCTGAGACGACGGCGAGACGCCCGGAAAGATCAAAAGAGGGTAGTGTCATGTTTCGAACTGGCTTTCAGTAAGGAGGGGATTGCTATTCTGCTGGTACGGGTACGGTCAGGATGCGATTGCGTGCTGTCAAGCTAATCGGGTTCGAGTAATGGTAGACCTTGGTTATTTCGGCGTCATCTTCCTTGATTGGTGTCAATTGTTCGATGACGAAGTCTGCGAAGTGTGGCTGGTTGAAAGCGACGAATGCCAGGCTGACGGTTCCCAGTGGGGAATCTTCTCGTCGTGTCAGGTCGGGCAAGGCCAGTGGTCCCGTGTCGACCTGGTAGATGTTGTTGTCGCGGTCAATGTTCATGGTCTTGACTGGGTACTCGAGAATGGCCCGCAGTCCAGTTTCCTCGTTATGGATTTCAGTTTGTGCGACCAGTGGGATGGCGGCCGCGGTGGCGTCGCGGATTTCTTCAAACTTGGAAATCTCGGAAACTCCCTTGGCCTGCCGTAGTTTTAGGATCGGATCTCCCCAGACGGACTCGGCCTTAACCAGTTCGCGGTAACGATCCGTGGCATGGGCGTGGCGACGGAAGATCAACAGGTCTTCGCCACCGAAAATTGGCATGAAATCATAGTTAGGGCTGAGGAACAGGTCGCTTTTTCCGAACGTGTTTTCGCTTTTGCAAGAAGCACATTGATAGATAACAGTCTGCTTGTTGCTCTTTTCATCAATCAGGATTGTCCGACTTTCGATCCAGAAACGAACCGAGTTAAACGACTTTGGGCAGCAGATGAACGAGTAGGCGTAATCAAGGCAGGAGAGAGGTTCTTTCTGTTTCACGGTTTCGGCTCCCTTGAGAAGGCTAGTCTGTTTGGCAACGGAGATGGCGGTGGCGGCAGCCAGCGTTCCGCCGAGAAACTGGCGACGACTGGTCTGGAAATCTTTTCCCTGTGGCATGTGCACGACTCCGGATTGGTTAAGTAACATCGTCAGGAGCACCTGTTGTAGCGGCTCGGTTGGCGGGCCGCAAACCGTACGTAGCAGAGAAAACGGTATCTTTTGTAGCTGTCGGCTGAATTGGAAGTTTCCTACCCCGGTCTGCGTGTTTTAGCCGCCAGTTTTCACTAGAATAGTCGGTTGTTGGCGATGGCTCACTAAAGATGGTTGTTACAAGCTGGAGAGGAAAAGAGAGATGGTTCTCTGGAAGCAAACGTTAACCTGGGTCCTTGGTGTTCTCTGGGTTGTTTCGATTGGGAATGCCGCTGATTCGCTGCGACGAGTAGGTGTTGATCCGGCCAACGGCCTGGCGACCGCTGTGGTCGTTAGTAATCAGGAGTTGATTCACACGAGCCAGTTGTTGCCACGTGACGTCACCGGCAAGATTAGCAAAGAAGATGGGGCGCAAATTGATGCGCTGCTCGGGAACCTGCAGCAATTGCTGAAAGGTAGTGCGAATAAAAAATCGCAGCTCGTAAAAATCAATTTCTATGTCGCTGATGCAAGTGTGACTGCCCGCGTGAAGAAGAAACTGGTGCGCTGGTGTGGTGCGGATGCTTTGCCTGCAGTCAGTTATGTGCAGTCGCCGTCACCAGACCCGGCCGCTCGCGTGAGTCTGGATGCTGTCATCGCTTCGTCAACTTCCAGAGGTCTGATGCCAGCGTCGCGAACCCTATCCGGTTTTGCCGGCCAAGTGCCACGGGTCAGTGTCTTGCCACGCGGTGACGTAGTCTACCTTGCTGGTCAGGCTCAAGCTGGCCCGTTGCGGGAGGCCACGACAAACACGCTGGAAAGTCTCTTGAAGACGTTGCAGTACATGGGACTTGAGAAACGTCACGTGGTTCGCGTGAAATGCTTTATGAAACCGATGGGCCAGGTGGGACAGGTTAACGAGGAGATTAACAAATTCTTTGGGGCTGCGCTGGTGCCCCCGATTTCACATATGCAATGGAATTCCGGTTCCCGCGCAATTGAAATCGAAATGGTGGCCTATGCACCGCTTCAACAGCAGAAAGATTCGATCAGTTACCTGACGCCGCCCGGATGGAAAGCCTCGCCGGTCTTTAGTCGGATTGCCCGTATTCATGGCAACCAGAGAATTTATTTTTCTGGCCTGGTATCGCGGCAGGCTGGCGACGGTGAAGCCCAGGTGCGCGATATTTTCTCGGCTCTGCGAGGGACGTTGGCGGACTGCGGTTCCGATTTGCGACACTTGGCCAAGGCGACTTATTACGTATCCGACGGAGATGCCAGTTCAAAGTTGACAGCAATGCGGACTTCGATCTACGCACCTGTCCGTCCTCCAGC